>JBGSUA010000222.1:0-48313 GCA_041753575.1 Desulfatiglandaceae bacterium | reverse complement strand
ATAATCCCGGGGGCTCGCCTTTATGATAAGGGCGTTTCTGACCTCATCAGCGGTTATGTTGACATCGCCCTTGAGCCACCCGGTCGGGCCTCCTGCCTCCGGCTGTCCGGAGGCAGTGGTAGAAGGAGTTCTTTCAGGAGTCTTTTCGGCGGCCTTGGGCTCCTCTTTGCCTTTGTCTGTGTAACCAAGGAGCAAAGGATTTTTCGGCCTGCCTGACTCTTTGGTGCTGCTCTTGCTTTTGGAGGATTCTTCCTTGAAGACGGAATCGAGAAGCTCTGCAAGCTGCTTGGCCTCTCCGTTTTTGACAAAGTAAACGAATATCTGCGGTTCTACCTGCTCGCTTGGTACATCAACCAGCTTTATGGCCTCTTCAACCCTTTCAAATACCTTCGGATTGGAGCTCACCGCCAGCACAAGATTGAGGCGCTTAATGGCCACGAACTTAAGATCGGATTTCCCTGCCCCGGCAGGGGCCGGGAATATCTCGGTCAAGACCTTGGCAAGCTCTTCGGCCTCAAGATTGTTGACCTGGTAAAAACGATATTTGATCCTCTCAAAAACGTCTATATCAAAAGCCTCTATGAGTTTTAGAGTCTTAAGCACATTTGCGCCTTTATCCACAAGCACAAGGGTGTTTGTGTCGCCGTGGGTCACGACCGTGCCGTCTGCAGACACAAAAGGGGTTATGATCTTTGCAAGCTCGGCTGCGGATATGAAGGTCAGAGGTATTATCTGGATTATGACGCGTTCCTCAGGGGGTATCAGGGCTCCATGTTTTCCGACACTCGATATGAGTGGGAGCCTCGGCGCGTCCTTCATCTTCATTATCCTGTATAGACTTCCCTCCCTTACGGCGGTAAGTCCGTTGACCTCAAGGATCTGGAAAAATATCGGATAAAGGTCCTTTTCTTTTAGTTTTCCGGCAGTATGGATGGTAACGCTTCCCTTGATCCCAGGTTCGGCGATGTAGTTTATCTTTAGGATCTCGGCCATGGTCCTGATGACCTCATAGAGATCCGCCTCATCGAAGTTGAAATCCACCCCGCCAGCATCATCTGCGTTTGCCTTCTTTCCTTCCTTTACCTTTCCGTCAATGGTCTGAGAAGCTCCGGCTGTCCCGACAGGCTTACCCGAGGCGAATCCAGCGGCAGGAGTGGATGGCACCTTGTTGTCCTTATGGGCTTGAACGGAAGGCTCCAGAACCGTCTCGCCGGGCTTCTGCTTAACATAGCCGAGGGGAGTCTTCTCGACAATGACGACCTTTTCCTCTTTGACAGAATCCTTCCTGTCTGCCTTATCAGAAGGCAGTAATGCACGGGGTGCCGATGACTTGAGTTCGTCTGCGGCATTCTTGGCGGGATCTTTCGCGGGCACGGTCGCACAGCCGTTGATACCAAGAAGACACGCCGCCAGCCCGCAGCAGAAAAGAAAAAGGCAAACGCTTTTCATCTTCGTCAGGATCATCTTGACCTCATAAATGTCGGAGTTCTGGAAGTGGAGTAAGAGCTGCTCTCGGTGCTTCCTTCCCTGCTGGTTCTTGTTGATAATCCGGTGCCCAGGCGGCTGGATATGGAGCCTGGTTGTTTCTTTGTCTCAGAGACACGCTTTTCCTCAACCCGCTGGGATTGTTCCGTGCCTGCTTCCTTCTCTGTTCCCTTCTCACCTACTACCATAGCCTTCGTCTGGCCGGGTGCCTGTGTGGCGATGGTTACAACCGTGGGCCCCTGGCTCTTGACTGCCATGACAGTTCTTTGCTTTGGTTTTTCCTTGTCATAGAGAAGGACCTCTGTGGATGCTCCGCCCACGGAAATTAGAACCTTTTCCTTTTCAATAGATGCAATCTTCCAATCGCCTTCCCCCTCCCCTGTCTCATACCATCTCGGTCCGGCAGGCTGGGACTGAGACGGATGGGGTTTTCTTTTTTGAGCCTGATCTTCCGAAAAAGACAGGAGGGCTCCCTTATAGGATTTGGTTATCATTACACCATAAAGAGTAAAGGTCCATTTGGCGGGTTCGGGTTCTTTTTTTTCCTGTTTCGGAGGAGATGCCGGAGCCGGCGGCGGCTTTACCTCCTCCTTGAGCTCTTCTCTTTCGCTAGCGAACAGATTCTTTTCCACAACCACATTGAAGGCCTCCTGGGGCGGGATAGTCCTTGAGGCCGGCTGAGCCACCTTCGGCATAACGGGCTTTGCCTTTTCCGCAGGCCCGGACGAAGCCGGCTCGACCACAGGCACCGCCGTGTCCTTCCCGGACCATTCCCTGATTGCGTTGACGCCAAGAAACGCCGCAATGCCCGCAATGACCATATTTATGATCCATAACTTTGAAAACATCCTAACCCCCATGCCCTGGACGGGCACAACGAAGCATGAAAATGCCGCATGTCATTACGGACTCGATCCGGAATCCAGGTCGTCATTCCGGCGTGGGCCGGAACAAGGACTGGATAGCGGCTCCCGGATCGAGGTCCGGGACAGGCTACGCCGCTATGACTGTCTATTTTCATATAAAACCTATACACCTTCTTTTCTCATAATACCGGCAACCGTTATCTGGGACTGGATGGTAGCAGAGGAACCCCTCGCCCTTGCGACATCAAGCCTCATCTGCTGAATAAAGAGATATTTCGGCGAAGTCTCGATCTGATAAAGTATCTCCTTCAACTGTCTTATTGTTGAGGTGAGGGTGAACTCAACCGGCACCATTACATAAGGCTCCTTCTGCACATCTTCTGTCTTGAGTATCCTCAGGGTCTTTATATCACCCTTTGTGGTCTTGGATATACCGTCCAGGATGTTCTGGATCTCAACGGCAGCCAAGGCCGGAGTCTTGCCTGTCAAAAGGCCGTTTTCCGCAACGGCTATGGTCTTAGATAGAAAGTTCTTTCGCGCTTCAACGGCCCCCTTTTCCCTTACCGCCTCCCTGTATTTTTGTATTTGTTTTGTTTTTATCTCAATCTCGATTCCTGGAGAGCCGAAGATTTCGATATCCGGCCAGAGCCTGTAGGCAACCGCCAGGGCAAGAAGAAAGGCTCCTATGATAAAAATGGACGTTCTTGACTTAAATGGAAGTTTCATGGCCGCCTATTTCAACCCTTTTTCTTGCCGGAGGTTGGTTCTTTTGCCTTCTCGCCTTGTTTGGCCTCTCTGGCAGGAGCCGACTGCTTGAGGCCTATGCGGAATCGCTCCTTTCCCTCACGGGATTTGGTTATAGAGGATAGAAAACCGACATCCTTGAACATCGGAGATGTATCCAGAAGAGGTATAAGCTCCGAGGCTGAATCCGCGTAACCCTCTATCTCAACCCCCTTATCGGAAATGCTCAGGTTACTGATCCATGCACTCTTGGGAATCCTGTCGGTAAGCTCTCTTAATAGTTCAATGACTGATCCCCTCTTGGTCCTGAAATCTTCCAGGTATGCAAGTCTGGCCTCAAGAGAGGCATCCTCATCTTTGATCTTTTGCACCACCGCAGCCTCGGCTGCAAGTCCTTTGAGTTCAAGATTGATTCTCTTGAGTTCCGCCCTCTGGGTAAGGATGTAACCGCCGCCCCATGCAGCGCCGCTTAAAAGAACTAGAAATACAAGCGCATACATTGCATATAATCCGGTCTTGCTTGCCTTTTTCCGCATCTCCTGAGGCAACAGGTTGAACTCAAGAGGAACTTTTCTGATGCCTCTTACCGCAAGGCTGTAGGCAGGAACCAGCTCGATATCAATAACTGGATCGGCCGCATCCCTTACATCCGCCATCTCGCCTTCATCCTGAAGCCTCTTAAGCGCCTTGGCCATCTCGTCATCTCCCAGGAAAAAGACATCAAGCTCCTGGTCTGATATGCCTGAAGCCTCCCTGGCGGTATTAAGCTCTCGGAAAAGAACCCCGTAGATTCCAAGGCTTTCGTCTATGGAGGAGACGGATCTTGCAAAGAGGAGAGTATTTCCCTCCATAATCTGGATTTCGAGGATCTCTTTTCTCAGATAGAAAAATATGCTTGGTCTATCCGTCTTGAATCCGCGAACCCCAAGGAAATAGTTGGCCAATGCGGAAGAAGTCGTCTCAAGGCCGAATGTCGCTCTTCCGGGGCCGCCTTGACCGCCAAAGAAAGGCATCACCGCTGCCTTCCTTAAGGCTGTGAGATGGATTCTTATTGTCCCGGCCTCCAGGTCCTCCTTTATCACGCCGTAGTCATACCAGATATCTTCAGGGCTGAAGGGCACATTCTTTTCCATCTCATAGAGCAGGCTCTCCCGCAGGTTTTCTTTTACTATTGAAGGCATCTCCACATAACGGTAAACCGCCCACTCCGTGGGAACAGCGACGAAGACGGGAACCGAGGACGCGCTATTTTTCCTCAGAAACCCCTTTAGAAACTCATCTGTGATCCTGGCCTTTTCTTCAGTGTCGAGGCCAGGGTCAAAATTCCGGGTCTCCTTTGCCGCTATCTTCATGCCGCCCATAGAGGCCCTGAGGAGCACCGCATATAAGCCATCCTTCCTTATCTCCAGCCCTGTCCCTGCCTGAAACGCCAAACCTATTCTCCCTTCACTGGGTTATGGTTAAAATGAATCTCTCGTAAGCATGCAACTATGATACCGAGCATGGGTGTCTAGTAATCCAACCTTGAACCTTTGAACCCGAGAACGGTTACGGTGTCTATTTGTCCCCTTCCGAATCGGATGGACGACTGAAGCTAACAGCCTCTGAGATCCCGTCAACCCACCTTACTATTTCAAATCCCTTCCCTATGGTCCTGTCTATCCTTACCATAACTTCTACACCCTGCTGCACTGACCCTCCCTGCACCATCCCGGCGGACTTTATTGTGTAATAAGGGGACATCTGGGTATTAAGATGGGGCGACACGGAGCCATAGACCTCGGGACCCAGCACCTCGGCCACCTCAGTAGGAGATTTGAAATCCCTTTCCTTTCTGAATTCCACGATACCCTGAGCAAGCTCATCGGTCATCACAGGAAGTGCCCTGAGCATTGCTCTGGGAGCAGCGTTTATGTTTACCCCTTTTGAACCAGCCACGCCTCTCATCCTTCCCGCCCAGCCGGGAGGGCCAAACGGCATCCTCCTTGGAACCAACCCGGTACCGGTCCGGCTCTGTGAGGGAACTACAGTGAAGATCTCCTTCAGACCAGAAAGATAAATCTCCTTGCTTATTCCTCTTACCAGGAGGAGTTCCTCAGGTGAATCAAAATTCGCGTTCTTGCAGCGGTAAGGCCTCTCAAGTCTCTTATAATAATCGCTTTCTGCTCCATTGGCCCTGTGAAGATCATCTTCATCTTTCCAGTCAAGGATAGAATCAACTATCACTGCGACCTGGTCTTCCTCCAGGCCTTGGGAGTCAAATACCATCCTCAGGGTATCCTCATCCGCGCTGTTAAGGTCTATCTTCCCGCTTTCATTGCCGATGCGCAGCACAAAACTGCCGTCACCGAAACCCATGGGAGCCAGATCCATGTTTATCCTCAGCGGGTTCTCCTTTTTTTCCCCTTCCCCTTGCTCATCCTCGGGAAAGATCTCCTTGCGCACAAGCTCCGCTATGGCCATGTTGGCTCCGGCGAGTCCTATGTAGTAGCCCTTTACCTCTTCCACATAGTTTCGTGTGATGTTGAGTTCGGTCCTCATGGCATGACAGAACTCTCCGACAATGACCGCAAGCAAGGTCAAAACCCACAGGACAAGAAAAAGGGCGAATCCCCCCTCACCTGAACCTGCTCTTTGTGCCTCCGAGCCTGCTTGTGCCCCTGGAACTTTTATTTTCAATATTGGATTTTGCAGTGCTTGCCCTCTCAGGCTTTTCAGGGCTCCCGGCCTTCTCCTCCGGAGTCGCCGCCTCGGCCCTGGCTATAGTGACAAGAGGAGTCTGATCTTCCTTCGCTGTAATCTCGACCTTGAAAGCGGCAGGGAAACCCTTTTCCGTATCAGGGTCCCAACTGTCCTGCCATTCTTCATCGCCTTCTTCTCCTCTTTTCAGATAATTGAAAGATACATCGGAGATACCCGAGAGGATGGGAAGCGTATCGTCCCGGCCAAATTTGTCAGGATCATCCTCCGGATCAATAAAAACAAGGTTTTTCTCTAACATATCAAGCCGTTTTCCATCTGAATCCACGTCATCTTCCACGTTGTAACGCACAAACACGGCTCCAAATTCGTTTGACGGCAGAAGAGCGACATTGGATATGAAACGAAGAGATGTTTTATCCCCCTTAACAAACAAAAACCGGTTCTTTTCTCCCTCCTTCTGCTCACGAAAGGCGACTGAGGCAAGCTGTCTCTTCATCATGTCCAGCACCACCCGGTTCCTCAGGCGCTCATCCAGATCTTCTTCACCCTTTTCCCAGGCCCTCACTCCCACCCTCATGGCTCCGAAGATGATCACCAGCATTACCGCGGTGATTGTAAGGGATATGATCACCTCCAGGAGCGTAAAGCCCTCCGAGTTTCCTGCCGCAATTCTCATGGGGCGTCATCCACTCTTGTTCTTTTCCGTTATCTTCATGGTACTCAGATCAAAGCTCTTTTTTTTCTCATCAGGCCCCCAGAGTATCTTCAGCTCAACCCTGTATATGTCGAATGGGGTCTTTTCGGCCTCATTTTCAGGAGGCTCAAGCCTTGATATGGTTGCCTTCCAGCCGAAAGAATCTCCGATGTCCCCCTCAAGGCTTCCCTCCGTAAGAGTACGCGCGCTAAGGATCTCCTCCATCTTCTCTCTGCCGTATATGGCGGCCCTTGTATAGTCGTCTGAAAGCCTTGCCGCCTTGAGGCCTCCTGAGAAAAGCTCCATCACCACCGCGAGGGCGATGCCAAGAACCGACAGGGCCACGAGGGTCTCCATCAGAGTAAAGCCGCTTTTATCCAAGGCCGTTCTCAAGATCAGCTCTTTTCTCCGTCCAGAAGACTGGGGATTCCTGTAAACGCATCCACCTTTATCCTGTAGGATCGCCCCCTCCTGTTCTCGAGAACAGCTTCCCCTCCGCTGCTTCCACCTGAAGGAGAGAATGCAAATGAGACCGTCTCCTTTACGTTTACATTCTCGGAAAGTCCGTACTCCTTTTCCTTTGTGCCCTCCTCGCCCTGTCCACCGGTCATCATGAAGATCTTTCGGCCTTCCTTATCCACAACAACGGTTACCTTTATCTTGCGAGAAGCGGCATAGTCCCTTGCATGTCTTATGACGGCAACCAGATGCTTGGCATCCGATCTGAGCCTTATGTTTTCAAGGCCCCCTCCCGCTCCAAATGCCACCACAGCCCCTGCCACAGCTATGATGAGGAGCACAACCATTAGTTCGAGCAGGGTAAAGCCCGCACGAAACGACAAAGGGAGTTTATGTGCGCCATTTTCCCTTCGAGGGTCATGCGGATCATTCCCAAAGGGCTCGAAGAAATCCTCCTCACCATTCGTCTGACACAATCCCATGTATCCATTCGGCATGCACGAAGGCGATCCGGGCATCAGGAACCCACATCCTTCCAGCTCACCACATCAGCGTCCTCGCCTTCTCCGCCCTGCCTCCCATCCGAGCCGTAGGATATGATATCAAAATCTCCGTGCTCACCCGGGGCGCGATAAACATAAGGCTTTCCCCATGGATCCATAGGGACGTCTTTTGGAAGATATGGGCCGTCCCACTTTTCGACATCAGAAGGCTTTGTTCTCAGGACTTCCAGGCCCTGGTCGGTTGTAGGGTACTTACCGACATCCAGCCTGTATGTATCAAGGGCCGTCTCAAGAAGGGATATCTGTGCCTTCGCGGCCTTTGTCTTGCTGGATCCCACCTTTCCAAACATCCTTGGCCCGACCAGTGCGGCCAGAAGCCCCAGGATGACCATGACAATGAGCAACTCAATCAGGGTAAAGCCTTCACGCCTTTTTTTATTTTCCATCATTATCACTCCTTGTTAGGTTACAGGGCTCCGGAGAGCCTCCATACCCCCATGGTCGGATACGGCGCCAGCCGCCCGCCTAAAATTGCATGTCATTTATGCTGAATATGGCCATAAGCATTGAGATAACGATAAAACCCACCATGATACCCATAAGAAGTATCATGGCCGGCTCAAGGAGACTTACAAACCTCTTTACCAGGTCCCTTACTACCTTTTCATAGTTCTCCGCTATCTTGATGAGCATGTCGTCGAGTCTGCCCGTCTCCTCACCCACAGTTACCATCTGGATCGCGAGGGAGGGGAAGATCCCGGTATCGCTGAGAGGCCTTGAGAGCCTTTCGCCCTCCTTGACCCTGTCAAAGACCCTATTCATAGCCTTTGCCGCCACCCTGTTTCCCAGTATCTCTTTTACCAGATTGATGGCCTGGAGGATGGGGACCCCGCTTTTTGTGAGGGTGCCCAGCGTCCTGGCAAACCGAGCTACCTCGATCTTTCTGACTATCTCGCCGCCGACAGGCATATTTATCAGGAAGGCATCGAATCTGAGTCTCCCGCCGGGGGTCTTGAGGTATCTTCTTACAAAGAAGACCGTAAGCACTATGGCCCCCAGGAAAAAAGGCCAGTATATCCTTACGAAATCACTCAGCCACAGGAGCATTTTCGTAGTTACCGGTATGTTGCTTCCCATATCTGCGAAGATGATGGAAAACTTGGGAATTACATAGGCAAGAAGTATGATGATGGAAACCCCGCCCACCGTAACTAGAAAAAGGGGATAGACCATAGAGGATTTAATGTAGTCCTTCAGTTCCTGGACGTTTTCCAGAAAGAGGGAAAGCCTTCCCAGCACCGCCTCAAGGACGCCTCCGGCCTCCCCCGCCCTCACCATATTCACATAGAATGTTGAAAAGACCCTGGGATGTTTTGAAAGGGCGTCTGAAAGATATGCTCCACCCTGGACGCTCTTGAGGATGTCCCTGACCACGTCTTTGAATCTATCCTTTTCAGCGACATCTATAAGGATGGAAAGGGCCCGGTCAACAGGAAGGCCTGCCTCAAGGAGTGCCGAAAGATCCCTTGTAAATACAAGGACATCTTTCCCTGAAATGCGACTTAAGAGGGAGCCTAAACCCCGAGAAAGGGAAAATCCTATGGCCTTTCTACTGCCCTTGGCGGGGGTTATCGCCATGGGAATAAGGCCCATCTCCTGGAGTCTTGCGGCAACCCCCTGCCTCTCATTAGCCTCCATGAGACCCTGCATCACCTTTCCCGCGGGGCCCGCCGCTTTGTAAGAGAATTTGGGCATGCTATTTCTCCAGCGTAACCCTCAATACTTCCTGTATGGTGGTTATTCCCTGCCTGACCTTTCCCCATCCGTCCTGGCGCAGGGTGATCATGCCCTTACCCATCGCCACATCCTTTATCCTCTCCGTGGTTGCATTCTGGACGATCTCCCGCCTTATATCGTCATCCACCCCGAGGTACTCAAATATAGCTGTTCTTCCGCGAAACCCCGTTCCCCTGCACAGCTCGCATCCCTGTCCTTCATAAAAGGTAAAGCCTCCAGCATCATCAGGCTCTATGCCCATTGAGCGAAGGAGCCTTTTCTCCGGGATCACCTCTTTCTTGCAGTTTGCGCAGATGACCCTTACCAGACGCTGTGCAAGGACTCCAAGCAGAGTCGAGCTTAACAGGAAGTTCTCCACGCCCATATCAAGGAGCCTCGTTACCGCTCCAGGAGCGTCGTTTGTGTGCAGGGTACTGAAGAGCAGATGCCCGGTAAGCGCGGATTGAATGGCAATCTCAGCAGTCTCCTTGTCCCTTATCTCACCCACAAGGATGATATCAGGGTCCTGCCTGACAATAGATCTCAAGCCCTTGGCAAAGGTAAGACCTATCTTAGGATTTACCTGTATCTGATTTATCCCCCTGAGCTGATATTCTACAGGTTCCTCAAGTGTTATGATCTTGTTTTCGGAGGAATTTATCTTTGCGAGCGTGGTGTACAGGGTGGATGTCTTTCCGCTGCCGGTCGGCCCAGTGACAAGGATCATACCGTACGGCTGAGAGATAAGCTCCATGTATTGAGGCAGGATGTGCTGGGGGAATCCAAGCTTTTCCAGATCAAGGATCAGGGTATCCCTGTCAAGGATCCTCATGACAAGGCTTTCTCCAAACAGTGTAGGGATGGTTGAAATACGAAAATCTATCTCTTTATCACCTATCTTGAGTTTTATCCTTCCATCCTGTGGAAGCCTTCTTTCAGCGATATCGAGCTTCGCCATGATCTTCACCCTTGAGATAATGGCCGCCTGGAGTCGCTTGGGCGGAGATTCGACATCGTGGAGTATGCCGTCTATTCGATACCTTACCTTGAATTCATCTTCAAAGGGCTCAAAATGTATGTCGCTTGCCCTGATCTCAACGGCATTGAGTATAAGCCTGTTGACCAGCCTTATGATAGGAGCCTCGGAAGCAAGGTCCCTGAGGTGATCAACGTCCTCATCACCGCCCCTGCTTATGTCGTAAACATCCTTTCCAGCCTCCTCTATTATCATCTCAAGGGTCTGGGTTCCCGCGCCATAGACCCTTTCAAGAGACTCGATGATGTCTTCCTCCTTGCCCCAACAAACCTCCACGTCAAATCCAAAGGCCGTTTTAAGGGCGTCCACAAGATAGACGTCCCTTGGATCAGCCATTGCGATCTTGAGCGCGGTCCCATTGAGGGAAAGGGGAATAAACCTTCCCTGCTTCATGAATTTGACGGAGAGGTTTTCCACAACCACCGGTTCACGTGGATAGTCCTGAAAAGAAAGCTGCCCCATTTTCACACCTTTATCGGCAAGGCTCATTGCTTAAAGTATTCAATCACCGACGTTATTATGGTATCAAGGTCGTAGGAGGGCTTGAATCCTATCAGATCCCCTATCCGGGTTATGTTCGGGCACCTGCGCTCCATGTCTTCAAAACCCGGCCCGTAGGCCTTTTCATAGGAGATATGTTCAATCTCAGAGTCGCTCCGGGTAAGATCCTTTACCCTTTGAGCAAGCTCGTTGATAGTAACCTCCTTGTCGCTGCCGATGTTGAATACTTCTCCTTCCGCCATCGGTTCGGCCATAAGCTTGGTAATGGCATCCAGCACATCCATTACATGGGTAAAGCTCCTTGTCTGATTGCCGTCACCATAGACTGTTATCGGCCTTCCAAGAAGGGCGCTCTGCACAAAGGTGGGAAGCACCATCCCGTAACGCCCTGTCTGGCGGGGACCCACTGTATTAAAGAGCCTCCCTATGACCACGGGAAGCTTTTTTTCCTCATGATAGGCAAGGCCAAGAAACTCATCCAGGGTCTTGGAGCAGGCGTAGGCCCATCGCCGCTTTTTTACGCTTCCCATAACGCGGTTATCATCTTCTGATAGACTGTGTTCTACGTGTTTTCCGTATATCTCCGATGTGGAGGCAATGAAGACCTTTTTCTTGAATTTGTTGGCAAGCCGCAGGACCGTTTCCGTCCCCTTTACATTGATGTCAAGAGTCTCTACCGGATGGTCCATAACGTTTCTCACCCCTACAGCGGCTGCGAGGTGATAGATCTGATCGGCCTTAAATACCAATTCGTTCATGACCGCTTCATTGAGGATCGTGTCCACCACAAGATGAAACCGCTTATCACTCTGTATCCTCGATATATTTGAAAGCTTCCCTGTCCAGAGATTATCTATTACAAAAACCTCTTCGCCTGCCGCGATAAGCCGTTCGGCAAGATGCGACCCTATAAATCCGGAACCCCCGGTTATCAAGACCTTCATGTGTCCTCCTTCTCGATTGCCATAGTGCCTTGAAATATCTATGGCTCCGCCCCTTCGGTTACAGGCTGATAATTAGCATAACCAATTGACTATACATTATTTTGTATCATTTTTACCCTGATCCCAGCCAGGCATAGCGGCACCATTTTCCGGGGGATGCCACTCAATGTGCTAAACTACCTTTTCAAGGGCCCAGTCGTCTATCTCGACCGCCAATGACCTCTGAAGGAGTTCGACCGAGACAACCACCTTATCTTTCCGGCCCTTTCGTCGGAGAAATAGCCCAACAAGCCCCGAAAGCGGTCCTTCCATAATCATAACCCTCTCGCCCCTCTTGAGGAAGGCCCTATTCTGAACTGTACGGTCAGTGCCGTCCAGGATCATCAGGGTCTTGATTTCCTCTTCCTTTACAGGGGCAGGCTTTCCTTCAAAGCCGATCATCCTGACAACCCCTGGAGTGCGAATGATCCTGTGGTATTCCTCAGGCTCCATGCAAGAGCGCACAAAGACGTAGCCAGGGATCATAGGGATCAGGATCTTTTTGTGGCGATCCGTTCTCCTGCTCATAACCTGGATCTGAGGCAGAAATACCTCGAACGACTTCCCGTCAAGCCCGTCATGAACCTTATTCTCAAAGCGGCTTCTGGTATAAAGCGCGTACCACCTCCTCGAATCCTCAAGCGAACTGAGCTCATTCTCGCTCATAACCACAAAAGTCCTTTTATCATGGGGCATGATTCTCCGAAGCAGGGGAGTAAGAAAACAAGGGTGATCAGTTGGCCGTTTGCTTGAGAGGAAATCTTTACCATTTGGCTCAGGGTGTCAAGGTGAATCTCATTATCTTTCACAAACGCCGCACGCTCTCTCATCGCGACAGTGCCCGCCGGCCCTGTCAAATATAACCTACCGGATACAAACAAATCGAGAAACAGCAGTTAAAGGATGCAATAATTTTGCCATGAACCTGAGTCACCCATCCAATGACCATCTTGAGATGAAGTGACCGCGGCCATTGCCGGCTCAGACAACGGGCGCTATAATAGGGTATAATCAAGAAAGGAGTTTAGCTCTGATCGCCTGGCTATAATCTAACTATATTTTTAACTATTCAGGTTCAAGGGCTCACGGTTCAAAGTTAGAGAGCTATGAAGAACGAAAGCCAACCAACCGTGAACCTGACAACCTGAGCAGTTAACTATTTTTCAGGAGCATCTTAAAATGGAATGCAGAAAGGAAGACAACCTCACCCATTGCAATTGCAGCTATGAACCGTGTTCGAGAAAGGGGATCTGCTGCCAGTGCCTGTCATATCATCTTAAGTCAAGGGAGCTTCCCGGATGCTGTTTCCCCAGGGATGCAGAGGCTACCTACGATAGATCCTTTGAACACTTTGCCCGTCTTGTCCAGCAAAGGAAGGTTTAGCGGGTTATGGTCGGGACGACTGGATTTGAACCAGCGACCCCCGCGTCCCGAACGCGGTGCTCTACCAGACTGAGCCACGTCCCGACACACAATAATATTAAAACACTTTGAGAAGGCTGGCAAGAATATTATTCCAGAAAGATATTCTCAAACGGCGCCGTAAATGGAGAGGTACTCCTCAAAGACAGCCTTTAGCCCGTTTCCTATGGGAGCCCTTTGGCCGTCTATGAGCACGGGGATACCGGCCTTATGAAGATAATTGATCACTTCCCGTATGCCGGCAGCCGCATGGGCCCGGATGCCGGTTCGCGAGACGAATTCAGCGATGGCGTTATTGCCCCTTACTCCTTCAAGCAGCCTCCCGTCTCCGTCATAGACAGCCGATGTCTGCTCCCTGTCAACGGCTATGCCGATACCCACTACATTTACCTTGATCTTTCTCATTGAGGCTTCTAATTCAATCTTTTCAAGAAGTTCATATTTTGTGGCCATGGACGTCGCAACATCATCCACCACAAAGATTCTGCACCCGTCAAAGAAGGTCTGATTCACAAACATACTACCACCGCCGCTTGTCTCACCGTGGGATTTTGCCTCCTTGCGGTCATATTCAAACGGGATATCCACCCCGTAATCCTTCCACAGGGCGATAGAAGCCGCCTGAGCGATTGCGCTTCCTTTGTAAGAAGGCCCCAGGATAATATCCGCTTCAGCAGAAATACCCTTTTCAACCATCATGGCCGCGAAGATAGATCCTAACTCGAGACTCAGCTTGCCTGTCTTGAACATACCCATGTTGACAAAATACGGAGTGGGTCGCCCATCCTTAAGTTTCAAGCCCTTTTTGAAAAAAAGCGCACCCGTCGCGGCAAGCATAACGGAAAGTCTTTCTGTATATCGGTCCAAGCGATCACCTCACTGAATTGAATTCACATAATGACTGTCCATGCATTTGGAGGTCAGAGAGCAAATCTTCACGAGCAGTGCGGGTCTCATCCTCTCAAGATAAAACCGCCGGGGCGCATTATTATCACCTGGATCTATTGGATTCAAGCACATCAATTATCCTTTTCCGGAGCTCCTCGTTAGGCTGAAGTCTAAGGGCGTCCATATAATACTTAAGACCCTCGGATGTCTTCCCCATCCTTATCAGAAGCTCTCCAATGGCCACGTGCGCGGCAGGATCATAAGGATTCAATTCAATTGTCCTTTGATAGGCGGCAAGTGATTTCTTTAGATCACCCTCGCGAATATATATCCCTGCCAGGAGAAAATGCCCTTCACTGTTTCTTGGGTCGGCCCTTAGTGCCCTCTTTATATATCTTTCTGCCTCATCCACTCTCCCCTGTATGAATCTAAGCCTTCCCATCGCGATATTTGCCTGGTGACTCCATGGTTTTACCTCAAGCGCCCTTTGGAAATACCTTTCCGCTTCCTCAAAACGACGCTCTGAAGCTGTCATCAGGCCGAGATTGTAAAGGGATTCAAAATCCTTTGGATTTGCCGCCAATACCTCAGCCAGAAGACTCTGGGCTTCCCGGGCCTTCCCCTGCCCTGCCATTGCTACTGCAAGATTTATCCTGGTCGGTGAATGATCGGGCTTCAAGCTCAAGGCCTCTCTGAATTGGGCCACCGCTTCAGATAAAGACCCCTCACGCATATAAGCCATACCCACGCTGTTTCTGGCCCAGTAACTTCGGGGATTTTTCTTGACTACATCCTGCCACAGACGCCCCTCATCCTGCCATACCGCATTCCTTGAAATCGTCCCCCATCCCAGGAGAAACACGATAAGACCGCAGGCAACCAGGGTCTGCCTTCGAAAACCTTCAAGCAGCCTCACCATGACATAACCCATGCCGACACAAACACCTGCCATCGGGAGGTAAAGCCTGTGCTCGAATACCAGATCAAGACCTATCACAGAGGACTCTATTGCCAGGTTGATGAAAAACCAGAGTATGCAAAACGCGGCCAGGGGCGCCTTTCTTCTATAAATAAGGGCTATTGAGAAAATGGCGCCTAATATAAGCAGGGACAAGAAAGTGGTCGCGGGATCAAAAAGAGACTTTGAAACCGGCATATAGTGGTCAAGATTAAGCCTGGACGGTAGGGGAAGAAATATGAGGCTTATGTAAAAGACCGCAACCCTTAACTGGGTGAGAAGCCTTTCACCCAATGTAAAATCATATCCCCTGTAGGTTTCAAGGATCTTTTCCAGCGGATCGGCTCCCAGAAAGACAAAGAGAGGGACAGCCGCGGCAAGGACTATCACAGCAATAAGAAGAAATACTTTTCTTGTCTCCCAACCATCTCCGGTCTTCCGCCTCAACCATTCGTACGCGAAGACGGCTAAAGGAAGAGCGGCCGCTATCTCCTTTGAGCCCAGAGCCATTATCCACGCAATCAGGGCAGCCGCAAAAAAAACCCAACGGGACTGCCCGGTCCTCTCTCGGCCGGCCAGATAAAAGATGAAGGCAAGGAGATAAAACATGGTGGAAAGGCTTGCCATCCTCTGGATCAGATAACTCACGGCCTGAGTCTGGACAGGATGGAGGACAAAAACCATGGACGCGAAAAGAGCTCCAGCATTTATCGGAGATAAAAATTTCGGTGCGCCGTCTCTTTCTGAGACACTGAAATGCTTGATCAAAAATATGGAAAGTAGATATACAAGGATTCCATTTAAGATATGTATGGCTATATTTACAATATGATAGCCCCTGACCGAATAACCGCCGAGGTAGTAGTTAAGCGCCAGGGTAACCCCCGCCACCGGGCGATTTGCCGACGCGCCTGTAAAAGCGGCCTGCCGGATGCTTGAGGGGTTTAGACTCTCAATCCTGATGGAGTCATTTTGTAGAATCGCTCTAAGGTCATCATAGACAAAAGGCCCATTCAGGGAATTGGCATAGGCGATAATGCCTGCGAGGCAGATCATTGTGATCGCGACAAGCCGTGCGTAAGGCCTTTGGTCAATGATTTCTTCTGGCTGCCTTTTTTTCCCCCTACGCGATTTCAAGAAATCTCTCCTGAACCGGATCAGCCGCCTCTATAAGCTGAGTTCTTTCAAAAGTTGAGGTATGAGTTTCCTTACGAAGGATTCCCTGTCAAATGTGTTCAATGCAAGATACTCTTCGTACCTTGGATGACCCTTGCTCAAGACGGGGGTCCGGGCCTGAAGTCTCGGGCCGATATCTTCGAATTGAACAATCATATCAACAAGTGAGATGTTTTGGCCCGGATAGCTTTCAAGCCATCCGAGTCTCCTCATGCACTCGAACCTGATCTGGTCGAGCAGCAAAAGGTACTGATCTATGACCGCCATCTTCTTGATCGGTTCCACTTCATGGAATTCAAAGCCTGAGCCCCACTCCTTCAAAGACATGATCAGGTCATAGAGGTAGAAGGTTTCCTTTTCCTGTGCCTGGGCCAGAAAGGACAGTGTCTTGATCGAGATATCGGCCAGGGTCGTGTTGATGTCAAATTGCTCCTCAAATCTGCTTATCCAGTTGCGGAAGCCCCTTTTGACCAGAAGCAGGAGTCTTCCCTGCTTCATGGCAATTACCCTTGGCATCTTTCTTCTTTTCCCAGACAGGCCTTTACAAAGCCATAAAAGAGGGGAGAAGGCCTCTCCATTCTGGACTTCAGCTCAGGGTGGGCCTGCGTGCCGGCAAAAAATCTGAGACCTGCGAGTTCAATAAACTCCACAAGCTTCCCGTCCATTGATGCCCCTGAAAAGACCAGACCGTGTTCAGAAAGGATTTCATGAAAAACGGGATTAACTTCGTATCTGTGTCTGTGTCTTTCTGAAACAACCTCGGCTCCATAGAGTTCCCTGACAATAGTGCCGGATTTAAGAACGGCAGGGTAGGCGCCGAGTCTCATTGTTCCGCCCTTTTCGATTATCTGCTTCTGCTCAGGCATGATGTCAATAACCGGATAAGGTGTTTCTGAATCAATTTCAGTTGAGTTAGCGCCCTTTAGATTGCACACGTTTCTGGCAAACTCGATCACAGCCAGTTGCAGTCCAAGGCACAGGCCCAGGAAAGGGACGTCCCTTTCCCTTGCAAGCCTTATCACCTCAATCTTACCCTCTGTTCCTCTGGAGCCGAATCCCCCCGGCACAACAATGCCGTCAACTTCGCCGATGAAGGACGTGTCTTTGAGATCGGTGGTTTCAACCCATCTCAGATTGACCTTCACTCCGAGGTGGGCCGAACAATGGTTAAAGGACTCTATTATAGAGGCATAAGAGTCTTCGAGTTTCGTGTACTTACCGCACATGGCAACAGTTATCTCTCTTGACGGGTTGCGCAGATTCTCCACAAGGGCCTTCCAGCGGCTCAGATCAGGAGGGCTGTAAATGTTCAGTTTTTTATGGATGATGGCAGGCAGACCCTCCTGCTCAAATATAATGGGAATCTCATAGATGTCTTCCACATCCAGGCCTGTAATTACCGCATCTGGATTGACATCGCAAAACCTTGAGATTTTTGTTTTTATCTCTTTGGTCAGGAACTGGGAGCATCTTCCTATGATCACATCCGGAAATATGCCACGCTGTTTCAGGAGATTTACGCTTTGCTGGGTCGGTTTGGACTTCTGTTCGTTGACTCCATAGGGAATGGGCACATAGGTTAGATGGATGTAGAGGATATTTTCCCTTCCGACATCCTCCTTCATCTGCCTCATGGCTTCAAGAAAAAGCTCATTTTCTATATCTCCTACCGTCCCTCCGATCTCCACTATGACTAGATCCGCCTTTTCCTCCCCTGCTATCTGCTTGACATGCTCCTTTATGACGTCGGTTACATGGGGGATATACTGGACGGTTTTCCCGAGATAGTCTCCATGCCTTTCCTTCTGCCTCACCATGTCAAATACCTTACCCATCGTGAGATTCCATTTGGACTTGCAGGTCACGCCCAGGAAGCGCTCGTAGTGGCCGAAGTCCATATCAACCTCGCCGCCGTCGTCCAGGACAAAGACCTCTCCATGTTCAAATGGATTCATGGTCCCCGGATCCACATTGAGGTATCCGTCGCACTTTATGGGGATTATCCTGAGCCTTGATGAGAGAAGGTGGCCTATGGAGGCCGCGGCGATCCCCTTGCCGAGACCCGAGAGAACCCCTCCTGTAACTATTATGTATTTCATAGCCATGGATGACGACCTCACAATATTGATGGGTTCCTAAAACTAATTCTATTAAGTGCCTCTTACTGATATCTCAAGCTGGGGACTGCCCACAAAAACTATTTCCTAAATGGTAATCCAGAGCCGGGCACAGGTCAAGTCGGCTAAGGAATAGCGCTTGACCCTTCAAACAAAAACCTTAAGATTAGATATCAATGTAACGATTTCTGCACTGTGATCGCATGCGTTTTCCGCGAGGATATTTTTGAAGGAGTATTATGCCACCCATTATCGCCATAGTAGGAAGACCCAATGTTGGCAAGTCCACCCTTTTCAACAAGTTGAGCAGATCAAGGGCGGCCCTGGTTGATGACCAGCCGGGCATCACCAGGGATCGTATATACGCCAGGGCTGTCTTCGAAGGAACGGAGTTGACCCTCGTTGACACAGGCGGACTTGACTCCTTATCCGAAGACCCTCTGCTCAAGCAGATGAGCAACCAGGCCGATACGGCGATAGATGAATCCCTACTGGTGATACTGGTTACCGACGCACGGGAGGGGCTTTTGCCCGCCGATAGAGATGTTGCCGAACGGCTGAGGATCAAAGACAAAAAGGTCTTCGTGGCCGCCAACAAGATTGACGGCCCTGAGATTGAGCATCTCATGTGGGATTTCTACAGCCTTGGGATGGAGGATGTATTTCCAATCTCCGCTCTTCACGGCTACGGAATAGCTTCGCTTGTGGAGGGAATCGCAAAGGAGCTGCCTGCTGCCGAAAGCATTGAACCGCAGGGGAAAAGGATCGCCGCGGCAATAATCGGAAAGCCGAATGTCGGGAAATCCTCCCTTATTAATCGTATCCTGGACGATGAAAGGCTTATCGTCAGCGAACTTCCAGGGACTACAAGGGATTCCGTTGACATATCTGTCAACGCGGAAGGAATCGAATTTATTTTTATTGACACGGCGGGCATCAGGAAAAAGGCCAGGGTAAAGGAAAAGATTGAGAAGTTTTCAGTGGCAAAGGCCCTTGAAAGTCTGAAAAGGTGCGATATAGCCGTCATAGTGATTGACGCAGAGGAAGGAGTAACGGAACAGGATGCCCGAATATGCAGCCTTGCAGCTAATGAAGGAAAGGCTTTGGTTGTAGCGGTAAATAAATGGGACCTTATTGAGGGAAAAAGAGATCAGATCAAAAAACTCAAAGACAATATATCGTTTCAGCTCAGATTCGTCTCATTCGCGCCATCTATTTTTCTTTCCGCTATGACAGGAAAGGGAGTAAGAAAGATATTTTCTCTGCTGAGCAGCCTTTATTCTGAGATCTCAACCAGACTTAACACCCCTGCGGTCAATAAGGCAGTCGGGGAAATAGTCTCTCAACATCCGCCGCCACGTTCAGGCAAAGGGCAGCTTAAGATATCCTATGCGACCCAGGCGGGAATAAGGCCCCCCACCTTTGTGCTTTTCGTAAACAAGCCCGATCTTATGACGGTCTCCTATGAACGTTACCTGACTAACAGGATGAGAGAGGAACTTAACTTGCCTCACTCACCGATAAAGATCGTGGTAAGGGAAAAAGCGAAATAAATTCTATCCCCTGGGAGCTTTATCTATAAGGGCTTTGGCTAAATAGGTTATGGATATAGTATCTGAAATAGGACCGCGGGCGTTTGAATGGATGACAACATCCTTTGACACGACCGCGACATTGGCCGATCTGCCCGATGAACTCCTCGAAAGACTTGCCTCGGTGGACATAACGATCCGTGATTACCAGAGCGACGCCAACAGCATAGCAGCCATAGCGATGCTTACCTTTGCTTACAGGATGGCCGGCAGGCCTCAGGTCCCGCAGGATGGCCCGAGAGACATCGCCCTTTTGAAGGTCCTGTGCAAAGAAGAGCTTAGAAGAAGGATAACAGGGGCGGACCTGTCAAGTCCCATGTGGAGGCTTCCCCTCTATGAGCTTATGGCAGGGGAAGTGGGAGAAAAGATAAGGAAGGCTCGAATTCTCGCAGGAGGGCATGGGGGTGGAACTTTAGATGGGCGCGGGGCCTCTTCTTGAAGGAAGAATAAAGCAGATATTCACAGCTTCTCTATCGCCCCTTGTCAGGCTCCTTGCAAGCGCGGGTCTTCACCCCAACACGATTTCTTTAGTTGGAGTCTTGCTGAGCGGGACCGCAGGCATCATGTATTCAGTTGGCTTGTTTCTGCCTGCCGCCCTTCTGGTTGCCGCGTCAGGCATTTGTGATTCCCTGGACGGGCTCTTAGCCAGAAGCTCAGGCAAGGCATCCAGCTACGGGGCGTTTCTGGACAGCACCCTGGACAGGGTCGGAGAGGTACTTGTTTTCCTCGGCCTTGCCTGGTTTTTCTCAAGCGGATCATCCCATTACAGTCAAAGTCCAATAACCGTTTTTTTCATTATCCTAGCAATCGAGGGCTCCTTCATGGTAAGCTACACCCGAGCCAGGGCCGAGGCACTGGGAATCTCATGCATGGAAGGGCTGATGCAGAGACCCGAACGTATGGTGCTTATTATTGGCGGATCGCTTCTTGGTTCTCTCGCGGCAATAGGCGTAGTAGCCATACAGATTACGATCTATTGTCTTGCAGTGCTTACCAACCTGACTGTAGTCCAGAGAATCATCCACACGAGGAATGAAATGACAAGAAAAAGCCATCCATATCCCTCCAATGGAAAGCGCGATTGCCAAAGTTGAAAGACAGGTTAATAAAAGCCGCGATCAAATGGGTTGCATTTACTGTTGCCCTGTTATTAGTTTTACTCATCACGGCAAATATTCTCATAAGGCAGCCCGGCATCCAGACCTACCTTTTACAGCAACTTTCCCAATCAACAGGGTATGATGTCACGGCTGAGCGCATCTTTGTAAGCCTCAGGCGGGGTCCTTCCCTGCACGCCATGGAAGTCCTCATAACCAATAAAGATGGAAGCAGTTTATCCATTCCCGAGTTATACCTTTCCCTGGATGGATCGAGTCTTCTTTCCGGAAGACTTGTCCCGAACTCCATAACACTTATCAGTCCCAGAATAAGATTAACCCTGAAAAACGCCGGGCAAGACACCCAAGAAGCCCCAGGATATGCTGCCCTTTTATTGCCGGTATTTAATTACTACCCTGTCTCCCTGTCGGAACTCAGTTTTGAAAACGCAACCATCGCGGTTGATGGGATTCCGGCTGAAGGCCGAATGATCAAGGGGGCACTTTACGCCTCTCAAAAAAATACTCTCGAAATCAGGCTTGGAGGTACCCTTGAATCCGGGCCGGGCAGGAGTTCATTTTTCAGTCTTTCGGGCATACTGAGAAGAGAGCCTTCCTCAGATGCGCTGCCTTTGCTGGAGGCCGGCCTTGATCTGACAGGGTTGCCCGAAGATCTCCTCAAGTCCAAGGCTTTTTCAATTCTTAAGCAAGTAGGAGCCCATGCCTCTGTGAGGCTTAAGACATCAAGCAAAGGCGGCATTTTTTTTGAAGGCTCCATAAAGGCCAAAAGACTCCTGATCGCGCTTGCAGAAGGAGATAAGCAATTGGACGTTGCTGCCGTGGGGTCGGATTTTTCCGCCTTATTGGATGAAAACGGCCTTGCAATTCCTTCCCTTTCAGTGACATCAAACGGGGTCAGTGTTGATGGACAGGCCCATATTGGAATAGGGGGAAATAACGCCCCCAGCCTCAGGCTATCCCTTTCAAGCCCCCCAACGTCTGTCGCATCGGCAAGGGAGGTAGTGCCCGGTTTTCTCTATCCGGATCTCGTGAATGAAAAGATACTTCCCATTGTTTCAGAGGGTACGGTAAGGCTTGAAAGACTTTCCCTGGATGGCTCTCTTGACCAAATCCGTCATCTTGAGGAAAACCCCAGCGCCCTTCTCGTAAAGCTTTCTTGGAGTGATGTGGGGTTGATGGAAGGCGCATACGCTCCAGCCATGAGTGGAATTTCAGGAGAACTTCTCTTTGAGAAGGGGGAACTATACATATCCGGGCTCAGGGGCGCATGGAAAGGGTCTTCAGTGGATGAAGCCTCCATGCATCTTGAAGACGTTTACGGCGCCAGTCACCGATATCGCTTCTCAGGCCATGCCGATACCTCGATGAAGGATCTTGCTCTCCTCAGCCGCCTGTCCTGGTTTCCTGAAGAGGCAAAGGAGGCAATCTCCTGGTTCTCGCCTGATAGAGGCGCTCTGGATATACGCCTCTCTCTCTTAATGGAATCCACCCGGAAAAACCCTTCCATCGAAAGGGCTGAGATTTTTCTCAAGGACTGCACTCTAACACACCGCAAACTTCCATTTGAGGCCGACATCAGAAGCGCATCCGCATTCATAAACAAAAATGGCGAAGGGAGGTTTTCTCTTTCAGCACTATCAATGGATTCCTCCGTGGATGCTTCCGGGTCTTTTAAGGAACTTGGAAAGACGGCGGCCATCAATGCGGATTTGAATATAGACCCGGAGGCAGTCATAAAGACCATATTCCCTGAGAGCGTATTTTCCCTCAAAGCGGCGCAGCGCCTTCGAGCTTCCTTGAATCTCACGATAAAAGACACAGTCTTTTCCTCCAAGGGAAGCCTCCATCTCGGAGGCATCTCAGCCCGTTTCCTTGATATCGCAATGACATCAAGAGGTAAAGACGATCGTCTTGACTTCTCATTCAACCTCGAGCCTGGAAAGGGATTCCTAATTGAAAACGCTGCCCTTAAGCTTGGATCATCAAGCCTGGGATTCAGGATGCAATCAGACTCTGAAGGCACAGGCAATCCCATAGTCCATCTCACAAGCGAAAGGTTTCTTATTGAGGATATGGGGCTTTCTGTAAAGGAAGGAGCCTCTTCGTCTTTAACCGGCGTCTTCGCTTTTGATACGAAAGCAGAGCTCCCGGCCTCCCTGCTGACACTTTTGAGTGGGGGGGATTCGTCGTCGTCGAGTCTCGGAATCTGGCCGGCGCTTAAAGAAGCATCCCTCACAGGCCTCGTGGAAGGCTCGAAGATTTCGATTCCTTCCGGACCTTTTCAACTCCCAATCAAGGACGGCGGATTTATCTTACGGCTTTCAGACAAAGGCATGAAGATTGATCACGCATCCTTTCAAATAGGCGCAAGCAGGTTCACCATCAAGGGGGACTTCAGGCAATCAGGCGGCATCAAAGGCGAAATCACTCTCTCAGATGGTTTTCTCAATATATCGGATTTCATAAGCAAATCGGATAGCCAAAGCCTAAACACAGGCAGTGTACAAGACCTCCCGGCCGATTTAGAAATTGGCATCAAAATCGAGTCCTTAAGCGGCTTATGGAGGAATGTCTCCTTCGGCCCGCTTACCGGTACTTCTTCTCTAAAGAATGGCCGCATATCCATTGAAAGGCTCTCAGGCCAGGCAGGTCAGTGCGAGATAGATCTGAACGGGGAATTCAACGGGAGAAAAACCCCGCTAATTGCAGTTTCGGCAACCCTCAAGGCAGATAATAAGCCTGCAGGAGACATTCTTTCTTTGGTTGGGCTAGAGCCTGAATACATAGAGGGCCCCATCAACCTAAGCTCTGATTTTTCTACTCACGGAGATAAAATTGATGATCTTCTGTGTCACCTGAACGGCTATCTCGAGCTGGAAGTGGGCAAAGGGGTCATAAGGAAATCCCACGTCCTGTTAAGTATTCTAAAGTTCTTGAGCATCGAGAAGATATCTTTCGTGCGCCCTCCCGATTTATCCGGAAAGGGGCTTTATTTTGAGGGGATACAGGGGGCCTTCAAAATAGAAAACGGCTCAATCTTAACAGAAGACCTTATTATGCAGAGTTCTACAATCAACGTAGCGGGGACAGGGTCCCTCGACCTCAAAACGGGCGCAGTAAAGGCTGAGATGGCGGTTCAGCCCTTCGGAACGCTGGACGCGATAGCGGACCACTTACCCCTACTGGGCTATATTTTGACAGGAAAGGATGGGACGCTGTTAATATATTATTTCCATGTGGACGGCCATATAAAGGAGCCTTCAGTAAGCTATGTGCCTTTCAAAAACCTGGGCTCCTCCACGCTGGGCATTCTTCACAGGATTATACTGACTCCCGGCCGCATATTTAAAAAACTTTCCCCCGCCGTCCAGAGCCTGGGGAAAGGGGGGCCGCTTTCTCCCGATCAGGACCCCGAAAGGGCCTATCCCAGGTAAGACCTGTGCGCCCTCTATATCTTTTCCAGGAATTCCCTCACTGCGGGCTTTATATAAGTGTCCGCAATATCAAACCCCCTCAAGGCCTTTGCCAGTATCTGAAGCCTTTCTCTTCCCGTGATCCTGCTGTTTATAATGATGACCGGCTTTCCCTTGACCTTGCAGAGTCCGCCCGGATAGAAGGCCACATCCCCTGCCATCCTTTCATAGCGGACATCAACACCGGCTTTTTCCGCAAGCTCTTCAAGCCCGGCCATCAAAGCCTTTTCATCCAACTCCCGGCTCCGCAAACAAACAAGACCCCGGAGGTGCCGTGCGGCGCATAGATAAGCTACAGCGGATCATGAAATGCGCTTCATATCCTCCACAAGCTTTCTGACCGCATCCGCCGAACGGTTAAGCGCATCCCTCTCATTATCGGTGAGGGCTATTTCAATAATCTCCTCTATGCCTTTTTCGCCCAGTTTCACAGGCACTCCTATGAATAGGTCATTGATACCGTACTCACCATTCAGGAGAGCGGCGCATGGAAGTATCTTCTTCTTATCTTTGAGTATGGCTTCAGCCATCTCAACGGCCGCAGAGGATGGGGCATAATAGGCGCTTCCTGTCTTAAGAAGACCAACTATCTCGGCGCCTCCAGTCCTAGTCCTTTCAACAAGCGCCGCTATCCTGTCGGCAGACATAAGCTCTGTAATAGGGATTCCTGCGACGGTTGAATAGCGTGGAAGCGGGACCATGGTATCTCCGTGGCCTCCAAGCACAAAGGCATGGGTGTTTTCCACCGAAACTTTCAACTCCATGGCTATAAAGGACCTTAACCTCGCCGAATCCAGCACTCCGGCCATGCCGATCACCCTGTTTTTAGGGAATCCGCTTGCCTCATAGGCGACATGACACATGGCATCCAGCGGATTACTGACCACTATAATGACGGAATCAGGCGCGACTGCGGCTATCTCTTTTGTTACCGACCGCATGATCTTCATATTGGTCGCAAGGAGATCATCGCGGCTCATACCCGGTTTCCTTGCAATACCTGCCGTTATAATGACGATATCAGAATCCTTTGCATAGCTGTAATCACCTGTCACTCCAATAATCCCGGCATCATGTTTCTCTATCGGCGCAGCCTCCGAAAGATCAAGGGCTTTCCCCGCCGGAACTCCTTCCAGAACATCTATCAACACAACATCGGCAAGTTCTTTTTCAGCAAGACGCATGGCTGCGGTAGCTCCGACGTTTCCCGCGCCTACTACAGTGGCCTTCTTTTTCATCTGAGCGCTCCTTTCCCATCTTTGGCTTTGCTGCAAAAAAAAATTATTATTGCTGACAAGACTGTATTATATGAATCACGAGCCATGCGGTCAAGGATTCATAATCTCTCACTGCATACAAACGGTATCCGATCACGGAGGATGGGCGGGTATCCAATATCTTGTTTTTCGCCATGGACTGCCTCCAACAAGGTATTATAGAATAAATAGTGAAGGGAGGCTGGACTTGAGCAACAGGGGGAGGTTTGGAAAATACGGTGAGATAAAGCGCCGCGAGCGCCTTGCCTTATCCGTAAGAGGGCCGGCGAAGCCTCCAGGCCTTTGCCGGGGAGAGCGAAGCAGGCAGAATAGAGCTTCAACCCGCGGGATTCACTTCAAACTCAGGCAGGGCTTTTCTGCCGATCGGGTTTTTGTTCGTACATTGAGCCGCAAGGTCTTTTCGGCTTACGGTCCTTACGATGAGATACTGGGCCAGTGGTTTGATGCAGAAGCATGCCTTTCATTTGTTGCTTTGAAGAGGGGCTCCCGGGCAGGCTTTATACTAGTTGGGGACCCGCGGGGCTTAACCTCTGAAACAGATGTGGAGGTGCTGGCGATAGCAGTGGAACCGGCCTTACACAGATCCGGGGTTGGAAGCGCGCTCTTGAAGAGGGCTGAGCAGACCCTGAGAACCCTGGGCTTCAGATCGCTTCTCCTTCATACAGCAGTTGAAAACTCGCAGGCTATAGGGTTTTTCAAGTCACAGGGTTTTTTCCCTATTGAATCCAAAACTCGATTCTATCCCCTTGGCCAAGATGCATTTACTATGAAAAAGACATTGTTTTAATATGGTTATGCAATAAGAAATCAAGAAGGAGCAATATTATGAAAAAGATCTCTGAAGGGATATTTTTTATCCAGGGTCAGGATGAATTCATCCCGGATTCCCACGTTTACGTTATTGGAAATCCCTCCTCCCACGACCTGACCATGGTGGACGCGGGTCTGGCAGGGAAAGGAAGATATAAACTGCAGGCTATCCGAAAATTAGGTATAGAGCCGGCTGATATAAAACGTATCATTATGACCCATACCCACTTTGACCATATCGGATGTCTTAGAGAAGTCTCTGAAGAACTGACGAATGCTGAACTGTGGGTTCACAGGATTGAGGCCGAAGCTTTGGAGGCCGGAGACGACAGAGCTGTTTACGGTATGGAGATGTTCCGCGCCATGTGCGCTTCCCAGTATGGCATCGCAAAGGACGCCTTTCGCTTTGCCGTGCAGAAAAAGCTTGAAGGAGGCGAAAGACTCTCCCTTGGGGGGATGATCTGGGAATGCATTCACATTCCGGGTCATTCAGCGGGGAGCATAGGTCTTTATAATCCGGACGAGAAGGTGCTGATCCCGGGGGATGTAGTTTATGCCGATTATGCCATAGGAAGATTCGATCTTTATGGCGCAGATCCACGGCAACACAGAGAGTCTCTTTTCCGCCTTGCGGATCTCGATGTGGCGGTGCTGCTTCCAGGGCACAACCGGATCATGACAAAGGTTGAGCCGGGGTATATAGCACAGACAGCAAGGCAGTGGGAGAGCTATCTAATTTAAGCTTTCAGGACGCATCAGCGATAGCGGCTGAACATATCTACTTCGGAGCGCAGCCAGGCGGGCCAGAATCTCTCCTCTATAGGATAGGTGGCATCCAGCGCCTGGAATGATCCTTCACCCGCGACATCCCTGATGCGTTCAAGGCTGTTATAGCGCACCTCGTCAACCCCTATAAGTTTTGCCACGGCCCTATTTATCTCATCAATGCCTTTGTCGTATGGATTATCTCCATCAAAGGCCCGCCTGGCCGCCAGCTCCTTGAGGCAATCAGGCCCCCTGTGCCATTCCTTGAAGGAGGGAAAGATCATCGGTGCATAGGATACCCAAAACTCGATATAACTTGCTCCGGCGTTATATACCACCCATACGCTTCCACCCTGGCTTACGCTGCCACGCACGATGCTGTCATCGCCCACGGCCACTCTCTTCCCCCTGAGGAGCGAATCCACCCCTCCGAATTTTAGTCCCACCTCATGGGAACGGGTCTTCCTTTCTCCTTCCTGAAACGTCCTAACCGCCTGAGGAAGCTTGATAAGTGCCGGATAAAGAGGTCTTTTGAGTCCTTCCGCAATCCCCACCGTCACACCCCAGCCGGATTCAGGATTAGGTATGACGACATCGGCTAATGAATCTCCGTATTGCTCCACCAGACTCAGTCCAAGCCCTTTCCTTATCTGGAATACCTCTTGCCCTCTGAAAAGAGAGCCTACATTTCCGTAATATACCGCCTGAAAGATATCGGGCATGACCTCTTCTAGCCTTACCCTTTTCTTCTCTAATCCTGCCGAGGAACAGATGATCATTTCTGCTCCGTCAAACTCATGATCGGTAAAACCGTTCAGCCTTCGATGCGAGCACGACTCCGAGCTTATCACCACAGTTCCTTCTATGACCGCAAAGCAGAGAGGTTCAAAGGCCCTGTCGTCGGTCAAGGCTATAAGCTTGCTTTCACGTCCGTCATGCACTATGGCTATAAGGGAAAAGGTTGCCCTTCCGTGAAGTTTATCCACAAGGCTTCGGCCCGCCTCAAAACCGAGGCCTTGCCTTGTGATGTATTTGTGAAGGAGTGCCCCAACTATCTCCGTTTTATTGTCCGTACGGATATTGTAGTCCGGCTCCAGCTCCTCTCTAAGCTCCCTGTCTCCGATCAGATATCCATCCATGGTGACAACGATTCGAAAGGGACTCGCCGCGCGGGGATATATTTCAAGAGGCTCAGCATTGCTCTTCTCCGCGATCCTCCTCTTCGTATAACCTATGTTGGCGATGGCTATTTCCGGCTCCAGTCCCTGGAAAAGCCTCTCGACATCATAGTCTATAACCTCCGCCACACGGCCTATGCCTTTATGGATATACAGCCCCGACCTGTTTCCCACCGCTATGCCGGCGCTTGCCTTTCCTCTGTGCTGGCATGCCCCCGTTGCAAGGAAAGCTTTGGTTACCAAGTCCTTATCCCCGGGGCCATATATTCCTACAACACCATCCATATCAACATCTCCTTGGCTCGTTTGTTTTTCATCCGACACAAGCGAGCGATCCTGCCGTTCATCAGCCACTGATGTCTGCGTGATAAGCCTGCAGAGATTTCACTCTCCCGTGCCCCCTTCTGACTGCCTCTATTCCTCTTGCAGCGGCAATGCCTGCCGCAAGGGTGGTGATATACGGGACCTTGTATCTGATGGCGGCCTTTCTGATATAGGAATCGTCATATTTGCCCCTCTTTCCGCTGGGGGTATTTATCACAAGATGAATTTCATGGTTCTTTATGCCGTCCACTATATTTGGACGGCCCTCATGCATTTTAAGCACCAGCTCTGCCGAGATCCCGTTCTCCTCAAGAAATCTCTTTGTTCCATTGGTGGCCTTTATCTTGAATCCGAGCGTGCTGAAACGTCTGGCAACCTCCAGCACTTCAGGTCTGTCTGTCTCGACCACAGTGATGAGGACGGTGCCCTCAGACGGTAGTGTCTGCTGAGCGGCCTCCTGGGCCTTGTAATAGGCTAAGCCGAAAGAGTCAGCAAGACCCAGGACCTCCCCCGTTGACCTCATCTCAGGGCCAAGAAGCGGATCCACCTCGGGGAACATATTGAAGGGAAAGACCGCCTCCTTAACCCCGAAATGCGGTATGTGCCTTCTTTTTATATTAAGCTCAGCCAGCTTTTTGCCGAGCATAAGCTGAGTAGCAACTCTGGCCATCTGGATATTGCAAACCTTTGAGACCAGAGGAACCGTCCTTGATGCCCTGGGATTGGCTTCCAGGATGTAAACCACATCCTTTGCTATGGCATACTGAATATTGATGAGCCCCACCACCTTCAGTTCAAGAGCTATCCTCTTTGTGTAGTTATTTATGGTTTCAAGATGCTTTTCAGGGATGCTTATGGGAGGTATCACACAGGCGGAATCCCCCGAGTGGACACCCGCAAGTTCAATATGCTCCATCACTGCCGGGACAAATGCATCTTCTCCGTCGGAGATGGCGTCGGCCTCCGCCTCTATGGCGTTCTCCAGAAATTTGTCAATAAGTATAGGACGTTCAGGAGCTACGTCCACTGCCGCTGCCACATAACGCCTGAGCATCTCCTCATCGTGGATGACTTCCATGGCACGGCCTCCAAGGACATAGGAGGGCCTTACCATGAGGGGATAACCAATCCTCCCTGCAATCCCTATAGCCTCATCAAGGGTGCTCGCCATCCCGGATTCAGGCATAGGAATCCCGAGACTTTGCATCATCTTCCTGAAACGGTCACGGTCTTCAGCAAGGTCTATGATGTCGGGCTGCGTGCCCAATATCCTTACACCGAGCCTTGCAAGATCATTTGCAAGATTCAGAGGGGTCTGACCGCCGAACTGCACTATGACCCCTTCAGGCTTTTCCTTCTCATAAATGCTGAGAACGTCTTCCACCGTTATGGGTTCGAAATAAAGCTTGTCGGATGTATCGTAGTCCGTGGAAACCGTCTCCGGGTTGCAGTTCACCATTATGGATTCATATCCTTCATCATGAAGGGTAAAGGCCGCATGAACGCAGCAATAGTCGAATTCAATACCCTGGCCTATCCGGTTAGGCCCTCCTCCAAGCACCATTATTTTGCGTCTGTCACTTGAACCGACAGCATCAGGCGCATTGTAAGTGGAAAAATAGTATGCTGCGTTTTCAACCCCGCTTACCGGAACAGGCTCCCATGCCTCAACTACTTCAAGGCGGGTCCTTTCTGTCCTTACATCATCTTCCCTGACTCCAAGAAGTTTTGCAATGTATCTGTCTGAAAATCCGTCTTTTTTGGCCTTAACAAGCAAATTGTCCGGCACCGTACCATTCCTATATCTGAGGATCTCTTCCTCAAGTTCAACGAGTTCCTTCATCTGCTCAATAAACCAATGCTTGATATAGGTCTTTTCATGGAGACTTTGGACGGCGGCCCCCTTTCGCAGGGCCTCATACATTATAAACTGCCTTTCGCTGGTGGGTTCCGCCAGGAGTTCCATAAGATCCTCAAGCGATCTCTTGTTGAAGTCCTTGGCAAAGCCGAGCCCGTATCTTCCTATCTCAAGCGATCTTATGGCCTTCTGAAAGGCCTCCTTGTAGTTTTTGCCTATGCTCATGGCCTCCCCCACCGCGCGCATCTGGGTGCCCAAGACGTCATGGGAGCCTGGGAACTTTTCAAAGGCCCACCTGGCAAACTTAACTACCACATAGTCTCCCCAGGGGGCGTACTTATCAAGGGTCCTCTCCCTCCAGTAAGGGATCTCATCGAGGGTAAGGCCTCCTGCGAGCATGGAAGAAACCAGGGCGATGGGGAAACCGGTTGCCTTGGAGGCAAGGGCCGAGGATCTTGATGTGCGTGGATTGATTTCTATTACAACCACCCTGTCTGTAGCCGGATCATGAGCAAACTGGATATTGGTGCCGCCGATTACCTGGATAGCCTCAACAATGTCATAGGAATACTTCTGGAGCCGTTTTTGAAGTTCCGGATCAATAGTAAGCATGGGAGCCACGCAGTAGGAATCCCCCGTGTGAACACCCATGGCGTCAACATTCTCAATAAAACAGACCGTGATCATCTGGTTTTTTGCGTCACGGACCACCTCAAGCTCGAGCTCCTCCCAACCGAGCACAGATTCTTCAATAAGTATCTGTCCCACAAGGCTGGCGCTCAGACCACGGCTTGCAACGACCCTGAGCTCCTCCACATTATAAACGTGCCCCCCGCCGGTACCTCCCATGGTATAGGCCGGCCTTATAACTACCGGGTAGCCAATCTCATCCGCGGCCTTCTCGGCCTCTTCCACGGTGAAGGCGGGCGCGCTCCTCGGCATCTCTATCCCCAGACCTCCCATGGTCTCCTTAAAAACAATCCTGTCTTCTCCCCTTTCAATGGCATCCACCTGAACGCCTATTACCTTTACGCCGAATTTATCCAGCACCCCTTTCCGCGCAAGCTCTGAGGAGAGGTTAAGCCCTGACTGGCCCCCCAGATTGGGCAGTATCGCGTCAGGCCGCTCTTTTTCAATGATCTCGGCCATGGTCTGAACATTCAGGGGCTCTATATATGTCACATCCGCCATCCCTGGGTCCGTCATTATTGTGGCAGGATTTGAATTGGCCAGGACGATCTCATATCCCAATTTCCTCAGGGCCTTGCAGGCCTGGGTTCCGGAATAATCGAATTCACAGGCCTGGCCAATGATTATCGGCCCTGACCCTATGATCATCACCTTACGAATATCTTCTCTTCGCGGCATATCTGTCTCCTTGGATTTCCTTAACGGGCCTCTGGCTTAAAGGGGCTCTCTTGCCGAACTGTCTCAAGGTGCATCGCAAGCGCTTTCCAAGCCATAACAGTGCAGTGCTCTTATAAGGATGGATTAAATAATGCTAGGTTTTTTAGCGCAGGTAATAATAGGGTTATGGCAGAGGGCAGTCAAGGGCAAAAGGCCTTCTTTTTTTAACTGTTTTTTCCTTTTGGAATTCATATAATATATAAGTGATGTATCCGATCACTGCAGGGGAGGCTTCTCGGGCCCTTTTGAGAATGACCGGCGGGAAGCAGCTTCCAGGGCCGGGAGACTTGGAGTCGGGTTTGGAGAGGTTCCCTGTGATCGCTTAAGAAGTGACCAACGCTATTCAGGAGGAGACAATGAAATTCTTATCCAAGATGGCCGTTTTGATATTGATGGCAGCGTTCATCATGGGACCTATGGGCGCTCGTGCGGAAGAGATGACGAGTGCCGTTGACCCCAGGACCACTGAAAAGATGGTGGTAGATGCTTTGGTGGTTAGGCCTCTGGGTATTATCGGCACCGTGGCCGGAACCTTGGTATTTGTGGTGTCGCTTCCCTTTTCCGCCCTGGGGGGAAACACCGATTCAGCCTTCCAGAAGCTAGTAGCCGAGCCCGCAGCCTATACCTTTACCAGGCCGCTGGGTGACATCTAGACAGGCTGAATCTGACCTTTGATAGAGCCATGACAAGGCTATTTCAGGCAGCTTTCGGCCTGATAATGTTTTTCGGGACTGTGAGTGCCCTTGCCGGCCCGGTTCCTTTCGCAGCCGGAGAAAAACTTTACTTTGAGCTGAGATGGGGGATCATTCCGGCAGGGAAAGCCGTTTTGGAGGTCGCCTCGGCCTCTTTTAAAGACGGGAGCATTGGCTATCATTTCTCGGCTGAGGCCTCCACCTATCCCCTTATAGATGTGATATACAAGGTCAGGGACAGGGTTGACTCCTTCACTGACAGAGACCTGAAGAGAAGTTTTTTCTACCGTATTGAAAACGCCGGCAGGAGAAAAAAACTTTCAGAGGTGACATTCGACTGGAGCAGTCTTAAGGCGCAATATCGCGAAGGCGGAAAAGGACGCGAACCAATAGCAATTCTCCCGGGATCCCTTGACCCGCTAAGCATCTTTTATGCCTTCAGGCTCAGGGAGCTTCATGAAGGCGTTGAGCTTTCATCGCCTGTAACGGACGGCAAGAGGTGCGTCACCGGGAACGTAAGGGTTCTAAAGAAAGAAAGGATTTCTGTGCCTGCCGGTTCTTTTGAAACCTATCTTGTAGAGCCCGATCTAAAGCACGTAAGAGGGGTATTTGAGAAGAGCCCGGGGGCCAGGCTCTTTGTATGGGTGACAGCCGACGGACACAGTATCCCCGTCAGGATCAAGAGCAAGGTCATAGTAGGGAGCTTTGTCGCAGAGCTTGTTTCCATTGAGAACACAAATGGGAATGAGCCGCTCGCTCATACCAGAAAAATGAGGCCTCTTTCAAAGCCGCTTCCTGGCAAGGCCCGGCATATAAGCACAACTCATTCGGATAAATCTCGGGAAGGGAGTCCATGATGAAGGTAATCGTTGTAGGAGGAGGGGGAAGAGAACACGCAATCGCGTGGAAGGCATCACGATCTCCTCTTATCAAAAAGGTACTTGTATGTCCCGGCAACGCCGGGACCGCCCTTGAATCCAAGGTTGAAAATGTAGCCATCGAGGCCGAGGATGTTTACTCTCTGCTTGCCCTTGCCAGGAAGGAGAAGCCTGATCTCGTAATCATAGGGCCTGAGGCCCCGCTTGTAGCCGGGCTTTCGGATCTTTTATCCGGAGAAGGCATCCCGTGTTTTGGCCCTGGTCGCTTGGATGCTCAACTTGAGGGGTCAAAGGTATTTGCCAAGGAGTTCCTGTCGAGGCACAAGATTGACACGGCCCCCTTCAGATGCTTTACCGACCCGAGAGAGGCAAAGGAATATATCGCCTCCCACGGTGCCCCTATAGTTGTCAAGGCAGACGGCCTAGCTGCCGGCAAAGGGGTCCTGGTTGCAAAAACAGAGGAAGAGGCATGCATGGCGGTTGATTCCATGCTGGTCAGCCGCTCCTTCGGAGAGGCCGGAAAGAGGATCATCATCGAAGACTGCGTTATGGGAGAAGAGGCAAGTTTTATCGTCATGACGGATGGCTCTCACATAGTTCCTCTTGCTACCTCTCAGGATCATAAGGCAAGGGACGACGGAGACAGAGGTCCCAACACTGGAGGCATGGGAGCCTATTCGCCCGCGCCTGTTATTGACCGCGCTATGCACGGCACGATCATGAAGGACATAATAGAACCGACGATTTTGGGAATGGCTCAGGAAGGAATTCACTATAGAGGCTTTCTTTATGCCGGTTTAATGATCACAGGAGATGGCACGGTGAAGGTGCTTGAATTCAACTGCCGCCTCGGAGATCCTGAGACACAGCCTATCCTTATGCGCCTTAAGTCTGATCTGGTAGAAATGTGTCTTGCCGCAGTATCGGGAAACCTATCTGCTACAGATATCAAATGGGATCCAAGACCGGCGCTTGGTGTTGTAATGGCGGCAGGGGGTTATCCCGTAAGTTACAAAAAGGGGTATCCCATATACGGTCTTCCTGAGGAAGATATGCCTGACTCCAAGGTTTTTCATGCGGGCACAAGACTTGATGGGAAAAAGGTGTTGACCAACGGGGGAAGGGTCTTGTGTGTTACAGCACTCGGGGCCTCGGTAAGAAAGGCCAAAGAAACTGCTTATGAGATTGCAAGGCGCATCAATTGGGAAGGCGCATATTACAGAAACGACATAGGATACAGGGCAGTGGCAAGGGAAAAATAGAAGCCGCCAAGATTGGACCCCTCCGTTAGCCTCACGGTTCGCCATGCCCTGCGAGTTACTTGTTGAAGTATCCTATTTCAAGGCGCGGGAATTCTTTTTTGAGAAGATCCGCCATGGCACGCATGCCTATCCCCTTTTCCTCCGTGACTCCCATGGAGCTCAGGTAAAGCTTAGGATCTATGCAGAGGTTTTTGAGATGAACAAAATCAATGCCTGTTTTGGCTATCAGTCTCATAAGGGCTTCAACCTCGCTAGGCTGATCCGTAATGCCTGGAAATACAAGATAGTTGATCATGGTAAATATGCGCGCATCCACTGCCACCTTTATGCTTTCAACAACATTTGAAAAACCATACCCTCTAGGCCTGTAGTAAGCCAAATAGAGTTCGGGCCTTGCGCTATTAAGGCTTATCCTGACGGAATCAAGGCCACTTTTGATAACAGCCCTGAGGCGATCGGTATAGCTTCCATTGGTATTAAGATTTATTGAGCCAATTCCCGTCCTATGCCTTATCTCGCGAATGCTTTCGGCGATAAGCCGGAATTCGGTGAGGGGCTCCCCCTCGCAGCCCTGGCCAAAACTGACCATTGCCTCCGGTGCTCTTTCAAGGTGTTCAACAGCTATTGAGACAATTTCATCCTTTGAAGGCCTGAAGCCTATCCTGCTGTGAGATGCCTGGCATGACTTATGAGGCTGAAGGGAAAGACATCCCAGGCAGGCCGCGTTGCACTTCCTGCTGACCGGGATGGGCGCCTCCCAGCGCCCCAGGAAGAGATTCTTAGCGGCAAAGCAGTGGTTTACTGTCGCGCACTGCATCAGATGTTTGGTAAGAGGCCCTCGGTGGCTCTTCATAAACCGTTTTACGGCGGGCAATAAAAGCTTATCGTCATAGTTCCTTGGATCCCATTTGGGATTATCCTCCACCCTGAAGGCCGCAATCCAGTATTGCTCATCTCTGTAACCCACCGCCGTATAGGCCCACATAGGGAGGGTATAATTCATCCGATCATAGCGGGCGGCCGGGAGAAGAGTTCGCACAAATCCGGGCTCCGGAAAGGCCGCGACGGCAAAGCAGGGGCCTGTCTTACCATCGGCGTCCTCCATCTCCATTATGACCTCCAATTCACCGCTCTCAGGATCTAATCCCAGAGGGGGGCAATCAGGCAGGAAGAACAGCTTGCTATACTGCGGCATAGGCAGGAGATCCCCTGGAATCACATTTATCTCTCCAGAAAGGCCTGCCATCCTCAGATATGGATGTTCCATGATCCTACCGGACTGATCCGAATAGAGGAGGTAGGGGAGATCTTTAAGATCCAAATCAGAGTTCAAATATTGCATTATAACACCTCGTTTTTTTCAATTTTTCCTTGGGGGATAATTCACGCCCGTGCGGGCAAGCTGTCTGAGGCCCTCCTGCCACGCCATCTCATGAACCCTTGAAAAGGCGACTTTCCCCGGCGATCTTTTTCCATGCGGTCATCTCAGGAGGCCGGAGTTAACCCAGGTTGACCCGTCAGGATATTTGAGCATACAATAGGCATAAGGTATTTGTGTAGAGTAAGATGAGAGGCATGATGAACAGATCAGAAACCCCAACAAAGGGCAAACAGTTCAGGCTGGTAAAGTTTTTTGCCTATGCAAGCTTTGTAGTCCTTATAGCCTTCAGCTTCCCTTTTTCAGTAGTCATATCAAAGCAGGCGAAGGACATACTTATGAAGAGCTATGAGAACTACGCCCTCCTTATCGGAGAAAATTTGAATCACCAGGTTTTCCAGAACTTCGTGCTTCCGACAGTCAGGCGTTACGGCAAGGTCAAGCTAAGGGAAAAGGAGCAGTTTGAGTGGATGGACCAGGTGGTCAGAAACACGGTTCACAGCCTCAAGATTAATCTTGTCAATATCTATGACGTCGGAAAAGGCGTCATTGCATACAGCACAGATCAATCCATGGTCGGGCAGGAGGTCCCCGAAAGCCTTGGGTATAAAAAAGCCGTTAAAGGGGAGCATTTTTCAGGACTGGTATCAAGCTGGGATGACTTCCTGGGCATAGGGCTTGAAATCCCGGGAGGAGAAAGAAAACTGCGCACCTTTATTCCATTTGTAGGGCTGGACCCATTCACTGGGGAAAAGGGGCCTCTTCTAGGCGTATTTGAGCTGATACAGGATCTTACAGAGGAATACGAATCACTTGTCAAGTTTCAGTATATGGTCTTCGGGCTTTCCGCCTCAATCATGGCTTTGATATTTGTGGCCCTCCTCGTCATAGTCCACAGGGCGGAGAATATCCTCGCCCAGAAGGCCGTGGAACAGAGAAAGCTTGAGGCCCAACTGAATCAATCTGAAAGGCTCGCAGCCCTGGGGCAGATGTGCGCAGGAGTATCCCACGAAATCAGAAACCCTCTTGGCATAATAAGGAGTACAGCAGAGCTCCTTGCCGCCACCGGCACCAGTACTGAATCCCAGAAGAAGCTTTCTTCCATGATAATCGAAGAATCAAGTCGCCTTAACGACATTGTAACGGAGTTCCTGGATTTTGCACGGCCACAAATGCCTAATCTTCAAGATGTCAACCTTGACGAAATTATGATGAAAAACATACAGTTTTTGCTTCCGCAACTTGAAAGGGACGGCGTAACCATAAGACACAACATCGCCGATAAGACTATGAAGATAAAAGCAGATCCGCAACTGCTTTACAGAGCCTTTCTGAACGTCATTGCAAATGCCTTACAATCCATGGACAACACAAGAAAAATTCTTACGATAGACTTATCGGACGCCAAGGATTCATATCTCATTTCGATACAGGACACTGGCTGCGGAATAAAGAAAGAAAACCTCGACAGGATATTTGACCCATTTTTCAGCACCAAGGATAAGGGAAGCGGCCTGGGACTTTCCATAGTCAGAAACATCGTGGAGTCACATAATGGGAGCGTTGAGATAGAGACCCTTGAAGGGGTCGGCACCAATGTAAAAATCAGATTGCCTAAGGGATTATAGAGCTTTTGAATGCAGACTATTCTTATTGTTGATGACGAAAAGAATTATCTGGTGCTACTGGAGGCCCTGCTGGGGGCGGAGGGCTATGAGACCCTCACTGCCTCAAGCGCCAGGGACGCGCTGGAAATCCTGCGGAACTCAGATGTGGATCTTCTCATAACGGACATGAAGATGCCGGGCATGACAGGAATGGAGCTTCTGGAAGAGTGTGAGAGGCTTAAACCCGATGTCCCGGTAATCACCCTTACGGCTTACGGAACCATAGAGATGGCCGTTGAGGCCATGAAAAAGCACGCCTACGATTATATCACCAAACCATTTCAGAACGAACAGCTCAAGCTTACGGTAAAAAAAGCCCTTGAAGCCCATCGCCTTGAAAAGGAAAACAAACTCCTGCGGCAGGCCCTTTCCGACCGTTTCCGCTACGGCATGATAATAGGCAAGAGCAAGCCCATGATCAGGATTTATGACATGATGGACAAGGTGGCCCAATCAAAGGCAACGGTTCTCATAACAGGGCCAAGCGGCACCGGAAAGGAATTAATCGCAAAATCCATCCATTATGGAAGCCCCAGAAAGGATGGCCCGTTCGTCACCGTAAATTGCGGAGCGCTGGCGGAAACCCTCCTTGAGAGCGAACTGTTCGGCCATGAAAAAGGCGCTTTTACTGGGGCCATCGCCATGAAAAAGGGGCGCTTCGAGATGGCCGACGGGGGAACTCTTTTCCTTGATGAGGTGGGAGATATGCCCGCCTCCTTGCAGGTAAAGCTCTTAAGAGTTCTTCAGGAGATGACCTTTGAGAGGGTGGGCGGCACAAGAACCATCAAGGTGGATGTGAGGGTAATATCGGCCACCAACCGGGATCTCAGGAAAGAGGTCCCGGCGGGCAACTTCAGGGAGGATCTATTTTACCGCCTTAACGTCATAAATCTTGAGATTCCGCCTCTTTGTGAAAGACTGGATGATATGCCTCTCCTGGTAAAGCATTTCATAGAGAAATACACCTCTCAGCAGGATGCCGAGAAAATTAAGGTAACCCAGGACGTATGGAAGTTATTTTACAACCACAAATGGCCCGGCAACGTAAGAGAACTTGAGCATATAATTGAAAGAGCCCTTGTCTTAAAAACCGGATCAGCAATTACAGCGGAAGATCTTCCTCAGGAACTGCGGGGCGGGAGCGCCGACTTTGAGGTGGAACGGTTTATACCACCGGATGTTCCCTTGCACAAAGCCCTGGAAACCATTGAAGAAAGGCTCGTGAGAAGAGCACTTGCCCACTGCAACAACGTTCAGGCACATGCTGCGCAGATGCTTGGAATAACAAAGAGCCTGATGCAGCATAAGATTAAGAAGTATGGAATTGTAATCTAGGTGTTTAGAATTTTGAACCTTGTTTTAATGTGTACAATTAAATAGATAATCACAAATGATACAATTCTTGCTTTTTTGAGGTACAAAAAATTGTACTTTTATTTGCTCCTTGGCTTTATCGGCGGGACGGTTAATTAGCCGGGGAAACCGCACTGTGTTTGAGTCTTGCTGATAGTCAAAGGGATCTCTGGTTTTTGGCAAGCTTATTGCTAGCTATATAAGCCAGACAGATACTCTTTCCTCCTAAGGGGCCAACCGTTCATTGAACGGTTGGCCTTTTCTTTAGTACCCGAGTCTTCTAAGAGCCTTGGCATCGGTTGTCCAGTTCTTTTCGACCCTGACCACAAGATCCAGGAATATTTTGATATTCATCATCCGCTCTAATTCCTTTCGGGCCATTGTCCCGATTGTTTTTATGGTCTTTCCGCCCTTTCCGATAAGTATGGCTTTTTGTCCTTCCCTTTCAACGTGGATGACGCCTCTTATCTTGACAAGGTCGTCTCTTACCCCCCTTTCAATGGCTTCAACCGTTACGGCAGAGGAATAAGGCAGTTCCTCGCCTACAGCGAAGTAGATTTTCTCCCTGATTGTCTCTGCCACAATAAAGCTCTCAGGTTGATCGGTGGCGATGTCATCAGGAAAAAATCTCGGCCCTTCTCCGAGTCTTTTCCTTAATTCCTCAAGAAGTCTTTCTATCCCGTCCCCAGTTCGGGCAGAAAGCGGCACGATACTTTCAAAGGGATAAAGATCCATGGCCGCATCAATAAGGGGAAGCAGTTCTATAGTCTTTATCAGATCAATCTTGTTAAGCGCAAGGATTGCCGGCTTGGTCAACTCCCTGAAGGTACTTAAGATCGAACCCATCCCTTCGGCCGGAAAGCTGATCACTTCGGCCACAAGGACAAGGACATCCACCTCCCTGCATGAGGCAAGGGCTGAGTCCACCATGCTCCTGTGAAGTGGATTTTTTGCGCTGTGTACTCCCGGGGTATCCACCAAGACCATCTGGAAATCCTCTCCGTTCAGGACTCCCATGATACGGTTCCTGGTGGTCTGCGGCCTTGGGGAAACGATGGCAAGCTTCCTTCCAAGCATAGTGTTAAAAAGGGTGGATTTCCCTGAGTTGGGAGGACCCAGAAATCCTATGAATCCTGAATAAAAGCTCATATTACATCCACAACCGGTTTCCCGTGAGTAAGGGAATCATCAGAGGCCACGATGACGGTCTTTGCAGCCATCGCCGCTTTAAGCGCAAAAAGACCCTTATTCTTGAAGCCCCTCAGAAGAGGGATCTCTTTCGATGGCACCCTGACACGCACGGCCAGCCCCGGCTCATCTAAAGCGGGCAGCAATTTTATTGTCTTCTGCAGATAATGATATGACCTTACCAGGAAGCCAAAGCATGGATGCCACGGGCCGTCAATCATCCGTTTTCCATCAATAAGCTCTTGAGAGGGCGCAAGTCCTATCCTTATTACCTCTATTTCCTCTTCTTCGAATCGAGCAAGTGCCTCCGCGCAGAGTTTCACCGCCTCATCCAGTCCAAGAGGTCTGTAGCTGCCATCGGCGTAAAGCCCCGCAAGGGCGGTCCCTTCAATCACCACTGTGGGATAAAGTCTTACCATCGCGGGCCTCAAGGCTATCACCTCTTCAACAGAATCCATAAAGCCGGAAGGAGAATCCCCGGGCAACCCCACCATGAGCTGTGCCCCGATTTGAAAACCGAGGGATTTGAGCATGTGAAAAGCATCCCTTGTATCCTCTGCGGTATGCCCTCTTCCTGCCTGTGTCAGAACATTATCGTTCATTGACTGAACACCCAATTCCACTGTATCCACCCCGTATTCTTTCATCAAAAGGAGTTTTTCCTTTTCAAGCGAATCAGGCCTTGTTGATACCCTTATTGAAGAGAAGAGCCCCTTATCGCGGAAAGAGGACGTGGCATCAAGGATCTCTCTGATTACAGGCAGGGGATTATTGGTGAAAGTACCGCCGTAGAAGGCAACTATTACTTTTTTCCCCTCATGGCGCCTGGCCTTTGAAAAGGCATCACTCAGACGACCGACTATCGCTTGAGAGCTTACGCCCTTTCCTTCTGTCGAGGTTATCGCTCTCTGGTCGCAAAAGACGCATCGGCCCTTACAGCCCTGGAAAGGCAAAAAGATAGGCACTATTACAGGTGGTTGATCAAACAAAAATAGGCCTCCTTTGCTGCCTCCTGCTCGGCCTCTTTCTTGCTCTTGCCGACTCCTTCGGCAAGAACCGTTCCGCTAAGCCTGGCACAGACCCGGAAGGTTTTGTCATGCGGGGGACCGCTCTCCGCCACGAGTTGATAAGCTGGAAGCGACTTGCAGGTCTGCTGGGTGTATTCCTGAAGCAGGCTTTTGAAGTCGTCATGAATTCCTTTTGCAATCGTCTCACTCATAAGAGGGCCAAGAATCCTCTCTATGACCTTCATGGCTTTCTCGAAGCCCCCATCCAGATAGACGGCGCCTATCAATGCCTCGAGGGTATCCGCTATTATGGAAGGTTTATCCTTTCCACCGCTGGCCTCTTCACCCTTTCCAAGGAGGATCATCTCCCCTAGCCTAAGTTCTCTTGAGGCTCGGCTAAGCCCGCTTTCACTGACAATGGAGGCCCTTAGCTTGGAAAGCTCCCCTTCCTTGGCGTCAGGCAGAAGATTCATCAGCATGTGGCCTACAGCAAGATCAAGAACAGCGTCCCCTAGGAATTCAAGCCGTTCATTGTCTCCTTTTGAGTAATCCTGACTCTCATGGACGAATGAGGCATGGCGGAAGGCCTGTTTTACTATCTCTACGTCGCGAAAATCGTACCCAATGGCATTCTTTAAATTATATAATATCTCTTCCGACAAATCATCTCCCATTAAACACTCCCTGCTAAGCTCTAAATCCTACTGGTATGCAATCTTTATAAACTCCGCTTCAGCCCCAAGTCAATATAAGCGGAAGCTTTCGAAAACAAGGCCCGCACTCCGACGCCAATCCTGCCCTTGATCGTTTATGATTCAATTAATTACCGCTCGTTCCCTGGCCACACAAAGCATGAGGTACGCCTGATTTTTGCAAGCCTATAAATCAGTTGACTAATTTTTAATGAACTGATATTCTTTTCTTTTTTTTGACTGGAGATCATTCAACTATGAGGAATATACTCCTTACGGAACCCGAAATAGATGAGGCCCTCAAAATGATGGCCGAAAAAATCGTCAGGAGGCACCCTGATGAAAAAGACTTGGTACTGGTAGGTATAATAACCGGCGGAGCATTTCTTGCTATGAGGCTCAGTGAAATCATCACCCGCCTGAAGGGCTGCGCGCCCTCCCTTGGAACTTTGGATATCACCCTTTACAGGGATGACTGGACAAGGATAGGTCCTGCCCCCGTTGTAAGGAAGACCGACATCTCTTTCGGAGTAGATGACAGGACAATAGTGCTTGTTGATGATGTCATTTTCACGGGCCGGACAGTAAGAGCCGCCATGGACGCCCTCATGGATTACGGCAGACCCAAAAGGATAGAGCTCGCGGTGCTGGTGGACAGGGGCGAGGCATGTCGTGAACTGCCTATCATGGCAAACTACGCTGGAAAAATCTATAGCGCGAAAGCATCCGAAACGGTAAATGTTTATCTAAAGGAGGCAGGCTTTTCAGACTGTGTGACAGTAGAAGGAAGCGCCAATTAGAAAGATGACTCCACGGAAGAGATCAAGCCTGAGCCGCAAAAAGTCCAGAGAAACTAGAAGTGAAGGAGGCAGGTCCATTTCTTCTACCGTTTCTCACCTCAGCATATCAGACGTCCAGACCATTGTGGGCAGCGTCAATAGCCCGGAGGAGGCCTGCGCCCTCATTGAAGCCGTGCCTTGCGAATACGCACAGAGTCAGGCCCTTGTGTCAGCACTCGAAAAGAAGTTTCCTGAAAAAGTGGTGACAAAATCCGCCAAGCGGCTGGCCTTCAAGCTGAGAAATGCCGGGATAGAAGTTGAACCTGTTGATGCCGCAGCCGACAGTGACTCGGCTCTGACAAAGGAAAGATTTAAAGACGAGCTATCTGCCTTTATGGGCCCCATACTCGACCTGTCCGGTTCAAGGGCGGTACTTATCACAAACCATTCGCCCGTAAAAGGCATACATGCCGGGATGGGAATGGTCTCACCGGCAACGGGCATGCAGGACTTCATATTCGGCCCCTTGCCGAAGAAGCTTCTCAGCAAAATGGAACAGGAGATTGATTCAGCCGCCGGACCGCTTGTAGAGGTTGAGATCTCAGTTTTTTTTAGGATCATGGATGACGCTTATAACTCCGGCAGTCAGGGAGCCCCCGCTGCACTAGCTTATAAGGAGCTTAGGCCGCTGATATTAAAGAACGTACAACCCCATGACGGACCCCTGCACGGGAGCCTCAGAGAGCAATCCAGGCAGACGGCGGATATATTTAAATTGTCTCAGGCCGAGGAGTTATTTTCCAATACGCCCCTTAACCTGTGGGTCCCTGAAGATCCCGCAATAACATCATTTATTGATCAGATTAAGGAAGCCCAGGACAGCCCGCTTTTGTTATCTAATTCTCTCCGGAAGGGCAGGGAACAAGAGATCAAAGACAAACTCGCCCTGGAGATCTTTCCTCCCGCCAGGAGGGATTTTATTGCCGACATTCTTTATGAGACCGCCTACTTCTACCAGAAGAGGGGGGAAGACCGTCTGAAGAATCTCTCATTATCTGCAGCCAGGGTAATGGATGAGGATAAAAGAGGAGTCTCCAACGCAGTTATTGATTTATTGCTTTCGAGGGCGCTAAAGGGCAACCTGAACCAACCTGACGGCGGCAGGGGATCGGAAGAAGAACAGAAGAATGATATCATAATCTCGCCCTGAAGATTTTAAAGAATAAGAAATAGAGGGATGATATGTCTATCTCACTTCGGATCAGCACCAAAAGCAGAAATGAGATGGTTGATATAACCGCTCTTGTAAAAAAGGAGCTTGAAAACTCGGGACTGGCGGATGGATGCTGCCTTGTATATGTCCCTCATACGACCGCGGGAGTGACAATAAATGAAGGGGCAGACCCTGATGTTAAAATTGATATCCTTGAAGCCCTTGGCCGCATGGTTCCAGCCTCTGGAAGCTATCGCCACGCTGAAGGCAATTCCGACGGTCACATCAAGGCGGCACTGGTCGGGAGTTCAGTAGCAATACCGGTACAAAATGGGACGTTATCACTGGGAACATGGCAGTCAATATTTTTTTGCGAATTTGACGGCCCACGCTCCCGCAGAGTCCTGATTCAGTTGATATGAAGTTTGACTTTATCTGCGCAGTCATTAATTTTTTATTTGAAAATAATTTGAGTAACCGGAGTAAGCCCATGCCCATATTTGAATTCCGATGTCTTGAATGCGGAGAGGTGTTTGAAAAGATTCTTGTCAATTCAAGGGACTCGATTGATCTCTCCTGCCCTAAGTGCAATGCGGAAAATTGCCAGCGACTTGTAAGCTCAGCAAATTATGCTATGGCGCCGGGTGTCAACGCAGCAAAGGCTAAGATTACAACTAAGTCCTGTGGCGGTTCCAATCAGTGTGTAACCCTTGATCTCCCAGGGCATTCACGCTAGATAAGCTTTGTTGATCGCCATTTACATTAGAAACAGCATATTGTCATCACTTTTGAATATCTGATGGAAACCCTCAATCAAAAAGAAAAAGACGCAATTCGCACTTCGCTTGAGGAAGACGACGTTTTCCTTATAAGCGATCTTTTTCACAGTGTGGTAGTTGAGAAGTTAAAGAAGCTTCACGCCAAAAATGGCATTATAACCTGCGGTTTCGCTGGCGAAAAATATGGAAACTGGCTTCTTCAGTTTCGTTCTGCAGGTTCCGGATTTGAAATTGTTGGCTTTGAGTTTGACGATAGAGCCGAGGAAATGGACCTTGATCTTTAATGCATTGCCTGCCTCCTGCATGATGAGAGGATAAACTACTATGAGAAATCTGACGGAAGGCAGAATGAGGGGCGAAGAACTCATCCAGGAGCCTCAATGCCCTTTCTGCGGGAGCCGTCTGGAAAGGCCTTGTGAGATTATAGACATAAGCTCGAGGGGCATGGAACTTGGCACCTGCCATTGCGGGGCTGCCTATGCCTATGACGCTACCGGTCATAATCTCGGAACTGCCATGTCCGAGGCGCTGGTATATGGCTGCGGAGGAGATTGGGACAGGGCATGGAATCTGATGCCTGATGAAGACTATATACAGGGCCAGCTGGATAACTATGACCTCGAGAGCCATCTCATCGTGCCGGGAGGAGCCTATGACGGCAGAAGGATCGCGGGAGTGCTCTACTTTATCCTTGTAAAAGCAAAGCGGCCTGAGTCCCCTGCCCCGGCAAAGCCGGCGCCGGCGCCTTCAAAAGCACCCGACAAGAAAGCAGGCAAGAAGCTGAGACAAAGGAGATCCTACTCAAAAGGCGAGATAGAAGCATACGTCAGGGATTACAATCTGGAGGTCTTGCTTGAGATTGCAGCCTCCGACTCAAGGGTTATCAGGGCTCTTCAACGCATGCTGTACTCCGTTGAGCCAATGATGCGCAACAAGGCCGCTGAGGCCATGGGAAGGGCGGCAGCCATAATTGCTGAGAGGGAGCCCGGATTAGTCATAAACCTGCTTCAGGGACTTATTACATCTCTTACGGATACAGCAGCGTCAAGCTGGGGATCAGTCGCTGCCATCGGGGAGATAATCGCTCGCAACCCTGAGAGGTTTGGGGGTTATCTGCCCCATCTCCTGAGGCTTTCAGGAGAACCAACACTGGTCAGGGACATTCTCGCCGCTTTATGCACAATCAGCGCTTCCAGTCCTGAGTTGTTGAGGAAATATACTTACCAGTTCATCCCTCTTTTAAGCGATCAATCCCATGAAATAAGGGGACTGACCGCAATTTTGCTTGCTAATCTCGCCGCAAGAGAAGCAAAAGAAGACCTTCAGGTTCTTCTCGCGGACAATTCCGCCCTGGAGGTTTATAGAAAAGGCTCTATGGCAGGTGTTACCGTAGGTCTTCTCGCTCAAGAAGCCCTTGATCGTTTATGATCATTTCTTTTGTCCTTGCCTGTTCTGAGGGAGAAAGGCTTCTTGATAAGCAGGATCTAACTCTTCCTTACAGGATAAAGAATTTCGAAGAGCATCCCTGCTTAACCCTTGGAGACTATTTCAGGGCTGCAACCTCTGCGCTGCTTGAAAAGGACGCGCAACCTCTCATTTCATGCCTGAAAGCCGTTTCAGGAGTCAACCTGCTCCGCAGAGATGTAGACAAGATTGTAGTAAGGAGCGAAAAACATGGAGCCCTTTATCATGTTGCAAGCATAGACATCCATGCGGCTGGTCTTAAGATAAAGCTCGCCTTAAACACCGCCCTTTCATCTTCGAGCGCGTTCATGCTTGAAAAGGAATACCGAACCCTTGAATCGCTCAGTTCAAAAGAAAATCCTTCCCTAATTCCAATCCCTTTTTGGAAGACAAAGGTGAATGCCGGCAGGCAAGGCGAATATTTCCTCTTTGCCTTTGTGCGGTGGTTTGATGACTATCATGAATGGCATATCTCGGGTAGAGATAAACGCAATAAGGACATTATCACTATATGGGATGCAGGGAGGAGATATCGCAGAGCCACCCATAAGGAAGTTTATGACATTTACCGGCTTGCCTCAAGACTACTTACCCTCTATTACGATACCCTTTCCTTTTCGCAGATCCGACCATGGCATCATGCCGCAGGTGATTTCGTTGTGGGAAAGAAAGATGGGATAACCGACGTAAGGCTTATCTCGGCGAGAGACTACAGCCCTTCTCCGTTGTTTTGTTCCGGCAAGAAGCCTCTTCCCATTCTGGCCTTAATCTATTTTCTGCTTGAGCTTTCAGTCAGGATGCGCCTTGATAAGATTGACGGAACAGGCAATGCCTCATGGGCCGGCAAAACCAGTTGCCACGGAGCCGTTGACGGCTTCTTCGAAGGGGTGGGGAAGCTTGAAAGCGACAAAAGGCTTGCGGGCGTCCATAGAAATGAACTCATTTCAGTGATCAGGTCGTTTGAGCCGGCGGAGTATCTGCGCCTCCTTGAACCCATAGCCGATATGATTGCATCAGAGGATCAGGCGGATTACGACCTTATACTTTCAAATCTGGAAGATCACTCTCATGATCTATATCAAACCGTCAGAGCTCTCCGGATATAAGGTTTTCAAAAGAGGTGCCCAGGGCCTTGGATACTGATATAAGGAAAGATGCCTTTCCTCCAGCGGATCTTCGGTCCAGGAGTTTGTAAGATAGATCGTGCAAGACACTCTGGGCCTCACCCAGGTCAAAGGCCGGGTAATCGTGTCCCTTTTCAAAACCTGATTTAGGGCAGACCATACCCTTCCCGCCTGAGGATGTGGGTATTCCATAGACCCTGCACGTAATAGGTCTTGCGGAATATAGATCGCAGAGTTGGTCTTCCGAAAGAAGCGGACACCTTATGCGCATAAGGGATAGATCCACCTCTTTTGCTTGAGTGCCACTCCCGGCTCCGGCCATTTTCCTCCGAAGCCTGTCTAGTTGGAGATCGCTCTTTGCGCAACGGGCCAGGATAGCCCTTCTTCTCTTTCTGTCAAGCTCTTGAAAGCGCATACGAAGGTATGCCGCTTCGACAAAAAAGAGACCAAACGCAGCATGGCAACAATCCGCACAGCCATGCCTGCACATAACCTTTTCCCTGAAATCCGTCCTGATTTTCGCGAAAGCGGCATCCGCCGTCTTCGCGAGACGCTCATATTCGTCAAAGAGACGATCCTGCATCAGGCAGTCCTGTGTGCCTTAAGTTTTTCCACAAATACAGGATGAGGATCAAATCCAAGGGCAACGGCCTTGTCGAGATGCTCCACGGCCTTCGCAAAGTCGCCCTTCATATAATAGGCGCTTGCAAGATTATTTTGCCCC
>JBGSUA010000221.1:0-15824 GCA_041753575.1 Desulfatiglandaceae bacterium | reverse complement strand
CAGAGATCGTACGAGGTTCTCGATCTCACCTTTGCGCTGAATCTGGTCCATCCTACCGATAGTGGCCACTACCCTCTGGATGGTCTTGGCGCTTTCCCGGCGGTTTTGCACTATCTGCAGGTATTGATATTGACCTGATTTCTTTACTCTGGCAAACATGATATGGTTCCTAAATTAGACACCTCACTTCTAGTGGTAATTGTCATTAATGTAAAGGTCTATTAGCAAATTCTGTGGCACCACATTTTTGAGCATCCTAGAATTTTTTGAGCAGGAACTTAATCTTTACAACAGGTTACACTCACGATCCCTCAAACAACTGTAGAAGAAAAGTTTAAGCAATCAAACACTTATAAGGCCTCCGGCTGTCAAGAGCAAAACTTCTGGAACTATATGGAACAGTGTTGTTATCGTTGCGGGTGCCTAAATCGGCAGGGAAATTTTCTGGCCGTATTTGGCTCAGGTTATCCGTGGCGTTAAGAATGGCTTGACAGATATGTATAGATGATGCATACTCAAGCATACTAATTATACGAGGTTAAGTTATGAGAACAACTTTGAATATCGAAGATAATCTGATGGACAAAGCATCAAAACTGACTGGAATCAAGGAAAAAACCGCCCTCGTTAAGCTTGGGCTTGAGGCGCTTATTGCCAGGGAAAGTGATAAGAGGCTTGCAAGACTCGGTGGGACTCAAAAACATTTAGAAGCTATACCAAGAAGAAAAGGAGCACTATAAGAAATGGTTCTTGTGGATACATCGGTTTGGGTTTCACATTTTAGGGATGGAAATGATGAACTTGCAAGCCTTCTCAATGATGGAAGGGTGTTATGCCACCCACTTATTGTGGGAGAACTTGCCTGCGGGAATCTTAAGGAAAGAGAAGTCATCCTTTCGTTTTTGCAGTTGCTGCCGATGAGCATTGAAGTCGAACATGAGGAAGCATTGTCATTTTTAGAGGAAAACCGTTTAATGGGAAAAGGGATGGGCTACGTGGATGTCCATGTTATTGCATCCGCTGTATTGACTGGTGTACCTATCTGGACACTAGATAAGAAACTAGCGCAAACTGCGGATAGCCTTTATAAAAATTACTTTAAAAAATGAATAACAAAATCAATCCAGCCGATCGCTACGCTCCGGCTGATTTTTTCGTTAAAGGTCACCAAACAAAAGCAAAGTCTGAAATCGGGGAATCGGTGTCGCGTCTCGATTTTCGATTATAGCCCCTTTTTTCATTCAGCCTTCTCCGGAAACCAAACCCCTGCAGTCCGGCAATTTCGATCAGAATTTCTTTCCTGAAGAGATTGCGTTTGCGGATGTTGACGAAGGAAGCCGGACACTGTAATGGGATAATGCAACAATATCAAAATGCGCCCTTGACCATGTAGCGCTCACAGCGTTCTCTTCTTTGGTGCATCATCAGGAGACGGTACTTATGATCGTCCGAAATATTCATGATAAAGAAGTGTTGGATACTACCTACATCGCCCATGGCGGCGCCATTGCCCAGATGATCCTGGACCGTCGCATTTTAAAAGAAATCGGTTTTCTGGCGATTGCGAGGCTTGCCCCAGGCCGGCAGATCGAAGCCCATATCGACCCCATGGAGGAGATCTATTTCGTGGTCTCCGGTACGGGGCAGATGCGGGTGGACGATAAAACCCGGCAGGTCGTCCCGGGCGACGCGACCTGGATACCGGTCGGTTCGGTTCATACGCTGTTGAACAACGGCGAGGAGGATTGCGTCATTCTAGTGGTCGCCTCACCGCTATGAGGGGCACCCCGCAGACCTGTGGACATATGGAGGCGTAGATATCGTCGAACTTCATCGAGGACTTTCGGTTGGTCTGAAAACCAGCTTAATATCAAGCCTCCTGCGCCGTCCGAAAAGACACGGAATCACATCCAGAGAAAATGAAGTCGCGTTATCGTGGAATTGCAGATGTTGCGCGACTTGCAGATCCATACTATGTCTGGATTCGATGAATCGCTAACACTTATAAGGCCTCCGGCTGTCAAGGGTAAAAGCAACCAGGAGTTTCCTGATTTTTTGTTTTAGCTGCACTCCTCTCAGAAGCTGAAAAAGAGCTGGAAGTCAGGCTGGTTTGCCCTACCGATCTGGCGGATTCCGGTCTTGTTGGGAAAGAGCAGATTGTACAGCCCGTCGGCAACTGCATAGTTGAAGAAGATAGGCACCCCAGAAGCCCTACTCTCCTCTCTGCCAGTGCTTGAGGCCCACAATGAGAGTGACGATCACGGCAGATGCGCTGTACTGCATATATGGAATAAGCTGCATAGGCAGCAGAGAAAAGGTCTTTTGCCGTTTACGGCACAGAAATCGGGCAATGGAGATGCTTTGCTTCCTGAAGCTGGGAAACAGATCGATGGCACTTCGCTTATAAGGAGAAATCTCCCGGTAGCACTGAGCCTTCCCGCAGATGGGGCAGACAGGCCCAATCACAGAGGCAAAGTCAATCCTGCCGGAACTTAATACTTTCTGGTATTGCTCGATGTTCTCAAATCTGTTAATATAGGGCAGTTGTATCGTAGACCGCCTTTCTTCAAGGGGGCAGGTTTCGGGCTTGCACACCTTTTTGCTGTCCCCTTGATGAGGGTGGTTATTTCTTGCAATCAGATGAGCTTGTCCATATCAACATGTGGTTATTGAACGGCGAGGCGCCCTCAGACGGCAAGACGGCTGAAATGGTGATCAAGAGTTTTTTATTTTATGCTAATGAATGCACGCCGCCGATTCTCGGTGATTGGATTGTTGCCGGGAGTTGCACACTTACCATGTTTGCGGCCATTAGCGGAAATATCTTCATAGAAGATGGGGCAGTCTTGACTATTGCGCAGGATGCGGAGTTGCTTATTGAGTAATTAGAAACAATTGCAAGTGTGACCAGTGAAATTCCCCGGCAGTCACCGCCGTCAGGTTTGATCCCCCGCCTTGACATTTGCAGAGTTGGACTTAATATTGCAATGCCATTTTATCCATTTAACGGGAATTGCCTAAATGCCGTTGCTTTCCTTTACTGACAGAGATTTCTTAACAGTAAGCGACGCCCTCGAAATCGCGGAGGATGTCACTGCTAATTTTTTCAAATTCTCCACCGCCCAATGGAGAAGGCATTGCTATGAAGTAAAAGCGCTGGGGCCGCTTGAGCCTGAGGAACCCGTTAAGGAGGTGCTTGCCTTTCTGAAGAAAGGCTCGTCAGCCGGGGATGATCATATAATTAGAAGAAAACTTAAGGACTACTACCTTATCTGCCTTCAGGATCACATGATACTTCTGGCGGCTCAAAGAGATATAAAGATTGCTCTTCTTCCCTTGCTTCTCTATGTTTTTACCCATGAGCTTATCCATATTGTAAGGTTTTGCAGTTTTAAACAGTTGTTTGACGCTCGTCCGATGGAGAGGGAGAGGGAGGAAAGATTGGTGCATGAATTGACTTATAAGGCTCTGGGCGATGTGTCTTTGCCCAACCTCGGCTATGTCTTGGAATCATATTCCGGACACCGGGTATTTGAGCTTGGTATTGCTATTTGATGAAGTTGGATGGAGGATTACCGATATGCCTATCTACGAATACGAATGTGAGTCCTGTGGAAAACATACGGAGGAATTGCAAAGATTTTCGGATGCTCCGTTGACCACCTGCGGGATGTGCAAAGGATCACTGAAAAAGGTCATTTCTCAGAGCACGTTTCACCTTAGGGGTACAGGATGGTATGTGACTGATTACGCATCAAAATCAGGAAATAACAAGACAGCTTCTCCTAAAAAGGAAAATAATTCGGAGGGATCAAAGGATTCTGCCGCAGGCTCTAAGGAGGGAGGAACACCAGGTGGCAAGGCGGACTAAGGTTGGGTTCAATGCCTTGAGCATGAAAGGCGGCTGGCATGAATCGCAAAGGGGAGGCCGGGCATGAGAGCTTTTGATACTGGGAGGGTACAGGACAAACTGCTTAACCGCCTGGACAGACAGGAAAAGCATCAGGGCTTCCGGCGCGACAGATTCTTCAGATACAAACTGGAGGAAATACATAACAGGCTTACACAGACTCTGCTTATGGCGAAGGTAGTAGAGACAAACAACCCCGGCGCTGTTTCGGAAGCCATATTGGCCGGCCTTAAAAAGGCAGCGCGTACGCCCGAATTTGATTTCAAGTATTTCATAGCCCCAAGAAGGGATTTAGTGCCCAGACCTAATCCTTATTCCCTGTATATGACGCAGTATGTCCTGGAGGTTCTGGTTAATGAAGGGAGCGTTATAGATGTCTATGGAGCGGATATTGACATCTATAAACTCATCAACAGCGTAATAATGGACATAAACATGAAGTTTGAGAAGGCGGAAGATGAAGTCAGGGCGCAGCTCGCAAATAACAAGAACCTCACTCCGGAATCCCGTGACTATGAGATAGCTTTTGATCAGCTGATTCGGAAAAAGGTTGGAGAGCCTTACAAATTCGGACCTGAGGATTCAAATCGTTTCTCAAGGGCGAGCAGATAAGACTTGATTTCAAGCCCTGAGCTGAAGCCGCCCAACCCCACGGTGGAGACAACCCTGTGGCAGGGAAAGATTATTGGGACAGGGTTGCTGCCAAGCGCTCCGCCGACTGCCCTTGCGGCCTTCGGCCTACCAATTGAGGCCGCCACTTCCCCGTAGGTCCTGGTCGAGGCGTACGGTATCGCGGATATCGCCTCCATGACCCTTCGCTGAAAATCGCTCAGTTCAATGTCCAGATCCGGCATACGTGCGAAGGTATCGCCTTTGAGGACAAGCTCAATGTATTCTGATGCCTGAATGTTCCTTTTCCTGTCTTTGACGACCGGAGTTGATGGGAAAAGTCTTGAAAAGCAGGCAAGGCTGTCTTCATCTTTCTTGAATCCGATCCCTGTCATGGCCAATCCCTTATCAGTTGAGGCCATGAATACGATTATATCCTCAAATGTTATTTCCCAGCAGAAAAGCTCTTTAGATTTTTTCCCTGCCACGTGTCTCTCCTTTCAAATTCTTCATGGATGAGCCTGATATTTCGTGATTTATCCAATGACCACAGGGGTGCCGCGAGTTCTCCCGGAGGGGGATCTCCTGTAAGCCTGTGAATTACTATATCATCCCTTAGAAGCTCCATGAAATCAACAAGTAACTTAACATAGTCAGACCTTTCAAGGCAACTGAAACTCCCTGCATCGTATGATTCGGCAAGGGGGGTTTTTTTAACCACGTAAAGATGGTGTATCTTTACTCCCTCTATGGGGAGCGAGGAAAGGAATCGAGCCGTCTGAAGCATCATATCCCTTGTCTCCCCGGGAAGACCCAGTATTACGTGGGCACATACTGAAAGCCCGAATTCCTTTCCCCTGCTGACTGCGTCCGCAAAGCACGCGACATCATGTCCCCTTTTTATGCCTCTCAAGGTAGTGTCATGCGCCGACTGAAGACCCAGTTCCAGCCAAACCATCCTCTCCCTGGAGTATGAACCAAGGAGCCTCAGCTTATCGTTTTCAACACAGTCGGGTCTTGTAGCAACTGAAAGTCCCACAATGGACTTTTCAATCAAAGCCTCATCAAACAGGTCTTTCAAAGTCGCGACAGGCGCGTTGGTATTGCTGAAGGACTGGAAATAGGCGATGAATCTTCTTGCCTTAAACCTCCTTTGAATTCTTTCCATTGCGGTTGAAACCTGATCCCTTATCGGCATTCCATGTAAAATCAATGCCCCTGTGCCTGATCCAAGGCTGTTGCAGAATATGCAGCCCTCGCGCGATATAGTCCCGTCGCGGTTCGGGCAGCTTAGTCCGGCATCAATGGCGATCTTATGCACCCTCTCCCCGAAACGTGTGGTAAGATACCCTGAAAGGCTCCTGTATCTCATGGCATGGCGTGATGTGCTCGTCGCGATGTCTTCTTTCTCAAAAGTCCCTGAGATGCCCTCTCGCCTGGTGGCCTGATTCCTTTATTTTGTGAGAAACACCTTGCCTTAAGGGCTACTTACCTGACGAATATAGCGCTTATGTTAAGGCCTTTTATGCTTGAAAAGCAACTACCTGGTTGTTTATGATGGTGCGCAATCAAAGCCTTGGATCGGGGAAGCATCTAATGAATTCTGCATCTCAAAAATGCCCTGGCATCTCAGTATGGAAGTTTGTCCTCACTTATGTCGTCCTTATGGGTGTCTTCCTTATTGCGATAAGCTTGAAGCCGATAAAAGATCTCCTGGACATAAACGGTCTTTATACTGAACTTATTGTTTTTCTAACTGGAAAGGCATTGAGTCCTTTCGGGATCGTAGAAGGGATTCAAGGGTCTATAATCCACCTCAAGGGTATTTCTCTTGATGTCAAGTTCGGCTGCAACGGGCTTGAAGCCTTCCTGATTTACACGGTCGCAATCCTCGCATTTCCGGCTCCGATTGTCAAAAAACTGGTGGGAATATCGGCAGGCTTCATCATACTTCAGGTTCTCAATGTCGCCCGGATTGCCGGTCTTGGGCTCTCAGGGATATATCTCAAGGAGTATTTCCATTATATCCATATTTATGTGGCTCAGGGTATCATGATAGTGCTTGCCCTTATAACATTCCTTGTCTGGTTGAATTATGCCGCTGAGAAATAGAGTGATTATATCCTGCGCTGTTTTCATAGCGGCCTATATTATTTTTCTGTTTATATGGATCCAGATCAAGCCCTATTACGGAAATCTTCTTGCCCATGTGGGCGGTTTTCTCGCAGGATCAACTGCCGGGGCTGAGCTTGAAAAGGTGGTCCACGAAAAGGACACTGCCAGGGTGACCTATGCCAGGACTGTCATGAGTAGAGGTAATGTGGGCGAGATCCTGATGGATTTCAAGATCTCGGTGTCCAATTATTCCTTTAATGTCCCTCTCTCCTTTGCCCTTGTTGCCGGGCTTTTCGTGTTTTTCAGGTGGAGGTGGAGATACCTCATGGAGGTTTCGCTTATTCTTGTGCTTGTGCATGTATTGTATATCTACTCATACTGCACATTGAATTTATTCAAGGAGTTGACAAAGGCAGGATTGAAAGACCCCTCTGCCTCAGTCCAGTTCCTTCTTCAGTTTCTATGGGCATTTACAGACAACATGGTAATAAGATTTGAACCGTTTCTCGTTGCAGCCTATCTATGGCTTAGAAACAGGACTGCCCAGGCAGATGGGAAACAGCGTTTGAGAAAGTTGGAAGGAGCGAGATGAAAAGAGATGTCTTTGAAAACCTGAAGGTCTTGTTCAACCCCAAGTCGGTTGCCGTTATCGGAGCCTCACAGTCATTCGGGAAATGGGGGCAACTGATTCTGAGCAATATCATAGCGGGAGGTTTTGCAGGCAAGGTCTATCCGATTCATCCTGCTCAGGAAAGTGTTTATGGCCTGGAGAGCTTTAAAAGTGTTAAAGGGATTCAGGGTCCTGTTGATCTTGCCTTTATTGCGACCCCTGCCGAAACCATACCTCATCTGGTTCAGGAATGCGCGGATAAGGAAGTGAAGGGCCTTGTGCTCATTACATCAGGGTTCAGTGAGACAGGGGATGATGGAAAGAAGCTTGAGCAGGAGGTGGCCGGGATCTGCGAGAGGAGCGGCATGGCCCTTATAGGTCCCAACACCATGGGTATAATAGCGCCCTATGCCTCGCTTTTTGCGACAGGAATCCATTCAAGGCCCAGAAATGGGAAGGTGGCGTTTGTCTCCCAATCCGGGAACCTGGGTAACCAGCTCATCCACTGGGCATCGCAGCACGGCATAGGCGTGAGCCTTTTTGCAGGCACAGGCAATGAGGCGCTTCTTGGCTGCACCGATCTCCTTGAATACCTGGAAGAGGACATCAATACAGAGATAATAATCCTCTACCTCGAAGGCGTGGATGACGGGAGGCGTTTTCTCGAAACAGCCGCGAGGGTAAATCTGAAGAAACCCATCATAGTCCTCAAAGGAGGAAGGACGGATGCCGGAAGAATTGCGGCCGCGAGTCACACCGGCTCAATGGGTGGAAGGGATGAGATATTCAGGGCGGTCTGCAGACAGGCAGGTCTTCTAAACGTCTGGGTACCGACTGAACTCCTTGACCTTTCGGCTGGTTTTTCCTGCCTTCCGATGCCTAAGGGAAACAGGGTAGGCATAGTGACCCTGGGCGGGGGCTGGGGTGTCGTTACTTCTGATGAATGCAGCCAGCGGGGGCTTATGATCCCGTCTCTGCCGGATGACATAATAGATGCAGTGGGCCGGCATCTGCCTCCCTTCTGGAGCAAAGGCAACCCTGTTGACCTTGTGGGCACCAGAGATCCAGGGGCGCCAATCGCGGCGGTGGAGGAACTGCTCAAGTGGGACGGCGTGGACGCCGTAATAAGCCTGGGAATAATTGGCAGGCTCGAGGTGGTGCGATTGCTCGTTGATTCAACAAGAGAGTCCGATCCTGAAATAAGCGAGGAGTTTATGAATAAAGTAATCGCTTTTACTCAAAATTACGAGACCGATTACGTGGCCAGCATGGTCGAACTCATGGAGCGATATGAAAAACCCATCCTGGGGGTAACGCTTGCCCAGACAAGGGAGGGAACCGTTCGCCCTGTCGAGGGGAGGCGCTACAGCGGGGTCTTCTATCAGACACCTGAAAATGCGGTGAACGCCCTCGCAAGGATGGTGAATTATCATAGAAGGGTAGCTTCTCTGCGGAGGTCTTCCTGAGGGAGGGGATGTTGTGAGCCGCGGGACTGAAGTCTCTGCAGTTTTTGATAAGTACCTCCAAGGCGCATAAGCTCCTCGTGGGTTCCCTGCTCCGCGATCCGGCCCTTCATTACAACCAGAATCCGGTCAGCGTCCATCACGGTTGAAAGGCGATGCGCCACCACGAGGGTAGTCCTTTTGGCGGTCATTCTAGCTATGGCCTCCTGTATGAGCCTTTCGGTCTCGGGATCAACGCTGGATGTGGCCTCATCAAGGATCAGCAGCCCCGGCCTTTTTGCAAGAGCCCTTGCAAAGGAAAGAAGCTGCCTTTGCCCTGTTGAAAGGCTTGCACCTGCCTCACCCATGACTTCGCTCATACCTGAGGCAAGCCCTTGAATGAATCCATGGGCGTTCGCGACATGAGCGGCCTCCTGAACTGCTGAAGAATCTGAAACTCCGAGAGAGATATTTTCTTCAATCGTTCCAGAGAAGATAAAGACGTCCTGCATGACAAGCCCTATGACTTCATGCAGCCTTTTTTGATCCCACTTCCTGAGATCCACTCCGTCAAGGAGTATGGTTCCCTCATCAGGGTCGTAGAAACGCTCAAGCAGATGGATTATGGTGGTCTTTCCCGAACCGGTCGGCCCGACCAGGGCGACTTTTTCTCCGGGCCTTATCTCGAAGCTGACGCCTGACAGCACAGGCTCTCCCTTCCTGTAGGCAAAGCCCACATCCTTAAATACCAGATGCCCTTTGAAATGCTCCGGAGAATACGGAGTCAGAGTCGCCGGTATCTCCTCTCCCTCATCCATGAATTCAAATATGCGCTCGGTTGATGCCATAGCCGCCTGCATGATATTGTATTTCTCCGCTATGTCCCTTATCGGCTTAAAAAACATCTGCATGTAACTGATGAATGCCACCAGTGCCCCCAGGGTAAGGTATTCAGATATGACTTTTCCCCCCCCGTACCAGATGATAAGGGCGATGGCGCCTGAACTCAGAAGCTCCATGATAGGCATGAATACACCGAAGATGCGCACCTGTCTCATTCCTGCCCTGTAGGTGTCCCGGTTTATCTGCCTGAATATATCCATTTGATGGGCCTCGGTCACAAAAAGCTGTACCACTTTCATTCCCGAAAGCCTCTCCTGAAGAAAACTGTTGATCCTGGCAACGGCGGCCCTCAGCTGTCTGAAGACCTCTCTGGACATGGAGCTGAAAAGGAAGGTCACCCCTGCTATGATGGGGACAAAAAGAAAGCACAGGATCGCCAGGCGCCAGTTGAGGTAAAGAAGAACTCCCAGGATACCTGTTATGATAAGTATGTCCTTGCAAACAGTTATGACCACGGACTTGAACATCTCGTTTAAGTTTTCAACATCATTGGTTACACGGGTAACCAGCCTCCCAACGGGATGCCTGTCATAGAATGGAACCCTTTTTGCCTGCATCTTTTCAAAGAGGGCAAGCCTTATGTCCTGCATTATCCTCTGCCCGAGGAGTTCAAGCATATAATGCTCGCCGTATCCCATAGAGAAGGAAATCATAACCAGCAACAGGAGGACAGATCCAAGCATCGCTACCCCGTTTATGTCAGAGCGGCGTATCTTCAGGCGATCCTTATAAGGAATTTCGGAAAGCTCGCCATGAGGGATGAGGATAGATCCGTCGCTTGCTTTAACGCTTGAAAGCCTGCTCAGTAATGAGTCAGGGCGGTTCTCGGAGGCGATCAGATAATACTTTGCATCATTGCGTATAACCGCTTTTGCTCGGTAGAAGCCGAGGTCCTTCGGATCAATGCGCTCCATGTCGCCGTGGAATATGAAAAGAGCGGGGGGTGATTGCGTCTTGATAAAAAGATGGTCGTAGCGCTTGATGAGATCGTTTGTCTCAATCTCGTTCAGCTTATCGGTATGGATCATGTACCAGGATGAAACTATATACCGGTCTATCGCGATCTTTGAGAGATAGGGAACTGTCAGATCCGCTGCGGCTATCAGCAAGGTCAGGCAAAGGGTGAATGTAATTTTTTTCCAGTAAGGTGCAACATAACGCGCAAGGCGCCGCAATAACCGGGTGTCGTAAACGCGGCCCAGTTTGCCTTCCTCCATGTATCCGTATTCGCCGTACACGTTAAGAGGCCTCCTTCTCCAATTCGGCTTCAATGACCCTGCTTTCGTATATGGCGCGGTAGATCCCCCCTAAGGCCAGCAGGCTTCGGTGATCGCCGTCTTCCAGAAGCTCTCCCTTCTCCAGAACCAATATCCTTTGAGCCGATCTGAGGGTGGCAATGCGATGAGTGGTGATGAGTGTCGTTTTCCCGGCCCTTGCCCTCATGATGTTGCTGAGGATTTTCTCTTCAGTGCGGCTGTCCACCATTGAAAGGGCGTCATCCATGATCAGGACGGGAGGTTCTTCCAGCAAGGCCCTGGCTATGGTCAGTCTTTGTCTCTGGCCGCCTGACAGTGTTATTCCCCTTTCCCCCACCAGGGTGTCCAAACCCTTTTCCAGCGACGCCACCTCATCCCATATCTGCGCAAGCTCGAGGACTTCCTTCATGCGTTCATCTCCTGAGGATTCTCGACCCATAAGGACATTATTCCTAATAGTGTCGGAGAATATGAATACATCCTGCGGCACAAATCCCAGAGATTTCCTGAGGGATTTCAAAGAGAGATCCGTGATGTCATGCCCGTCAATAAAGACACTGGTCTTGGGGACCTTCAGCAGCCTGGGCAGAGCAGCCAGAAGGGTGGATTTCCCTGATCCTACTCTTCCGACCAGCGCCGCCGTTTGTCCGGGAGGTATTTCGAGGTTAATATCCTTAAGGGTAAACTCTTCCTGGTTGTCATAGCGGAACCACAGATTATTCACCTTGATCTCCCCCGACATCTCAGAAGGAACCAAGGCAATGTCTCCGTCTTCCATCTCAGGCCTCTGATCAATTATGCTGCGTATCCTCTTAAGGCTGGCTCCTCCTCTCTGGATGAGGTTTGCGACCCATCCCATGGCCATGATGGGCCAGGTCAGAATGTTGAGGTAATTTGTGAACGCAACCAGATCTCCCGGACTTATGCTTCCCGCTATGGTAAGCCTTCCTCCCATCCATAGAACTATGGCAAGACCGAGGTTTGTGAAAACGGCCATGACAGGGAAGAACAAGGCCATGGTCCTTGCCAGCGTCATGTTTTCCTTTATGTATTGCTCTCCTTCTTCTTTAACCCTGTCAAATTGCCAGGGCTCCCTCGCGTTCGCCTTGATTATCCGGATACCGGCAAACCCCTCCCGCACCCTCTCAGTAAGGCCGGAGAATGCCTGCTGAACCCTCTCAAAGCCGACTGACATTCGTCTTGTCAGCCTTCTGCCCATGATTACGATCAGCGGGGCCGGGATGAGGCATATCAATGTGAGCCGCACGTTGATGGAGAGCATGAAGGCAATGGAGGCCACACCCAGGACCGTTGCGTCAATAAGTGCGACCATGCCCATTCCGCTTGCCATACGCACCGCATTTATGTCGTTAACCGCCTTGGCCATTAGGTCTCCGGTAGGGTTTTTTTGAAAGAATGAGGGAGAAAGGGTCAGCAGGCGGGAGAACATCTCGTTTCTTAACCCCATTTCGATTTTGCGGGAAAGCCCGAATATGCCCAGGCGCCAGATGTACCGGAGCCCTCCTATTACGAGCGCGATGCACATGATGGCCGCTGAGTAAAATAGAAGCGTTGACGCCCTGGCGTATCCCGCAGCAAGATCATCCACTGTTTTCCTTATGATCAGAGGAACGACCAGTTGGAGCAGGTCAACCGCGAGGAGGCTCAAAAGTCCTATTGCCAGAGGGATGCGGCTTTGCGAAAAATATGGAAAAAGGAGGGAAAAGTTTTTTATGCCGTCTCTGATTGTGGGGCGATTCTTATCCATAGTCAAATTGATACTTAAAGAAAGCCCTGGTGTCAATCTTGACGGTTTTGTGGAAAGTCCATCTGCTGCCTTGCATTGCTTCCCTTATTGTCCCGGCGCGCGCCTTGTACTCGACAAAACTATCTCATTTGCGGATGGACACTACCTGGGATCTTTTGTTTTGCCGCACCCATTCGGACTTTTTGCGAGTTTATCAATTTTGGGTATGTGGCCATGCGAGGTGTCATGTCGGGGTTTCTCCGGCGGATGATAATCACTTGAAATTCTGGAAGAGGACGCCTATGTTTTAATGGCTTAAAGAGATAGTGAATCGCAAACGAAAGGAGATAACTCAATGCAATTGCTTCCGGTCAAGATCTATACGCTTAGTACCTGCAGCCACTGCAAGGCCACTAAAAAATTCCTGGGAGAGTGCGGAATACAGTTCGATTTTACGGATGTGGATATGCTGACAGGCCAGGAGCGGGCACAAATTCTTGAAGAAGTAAGAAAGTTCAACCCCAACTGCTCATTTCCAACCATTATCATTGGAGAGAAGGTTATTGTAGGGCACAGGGAAGATGAAATAAAGGAGGCATTAGGGCTGTGACAGAGGCTGAGAAACTGTGGGATATGCTCAGGAAGGCGCAGGAACCGAAGGGCTATTTCTTCAACAAGGACAGGGAACGGGTAATGGACCTTATGGAGGCCCTTATTATCAATAAGAAACGATATGGCTATATGGTATGCCCTTGCAGGCTTGCATCCGGCGATAGAAAAAAGGATGCGGACATACTATGTCCCTGCACTTACAGGGAAAAGGACGTTCAGGAGTATGGCAGTTGTTACTGCAACCTTTATGTAACCCGGCAGTGGAATGAAACTCCGGCGCGTCATCCCTATGTCCCTGAAAGGAGGCCTGCTGAACTGGCCTTTGCCTGATGGCCCCTTGCCCTCACGAATTCTCATCGTCTAAGGTGAAGGTTTGATTGCGGGCTTATCGCCAACTCTATCCCTGCGTCAGGGAGCGGCTACATGAAGGAAAGAGACCGCCTTTCGCACTGGGCCTGGGTCATACTGGCTACGTGCTTTGCAAATCTGTTTATCAGCTATTCCGTGCGCCTCGGCTACGCTGTCGTGTTGCCGGAGATGATAAAAGACATGGGCATAAGCAGGACCGCCGCGGGATCCATATTCAATGCCTACCTTTTTACTTACGTGACCGTGGCCCCCTTTACGGGCTATCTTACTGACCGCCTTGGCGCAAGAAGAATCATTGCATTCTGCGCCCTGATCCTCGGTGCAGGAGTGCTGCTCATGGGAACGGTCAGGTCCCTCGGATCCGCATACCTTTTTTACGCCCTGGTCGGCATTGGGGCTACAGGGATGTGGGGGCCGGTTATTACAGTAGTGCAGAGATGGTTTGCCGTCAGGAAAAGGGGTCTTGCATTAGGGATACTTTCAACAGGGTTTGGTCTGGGTTTTGCCGCGATGGGAGCCGTTTTCCCCTGGATAGTAAGAAATTATACCTGGAGGCATGCCTGGTTTTTCCTTGGCGCGGGGGCCCTTGTCATGGTGATTGTTGACGCCGTCCTTCTGAGGAGCGATCCTGTGACTTCCGGGCGGAGGCCGTGGGGAGAGGGAGGCGGATCACCTCAGAGCTCCGGGACCACAGCCGTAAATCCATCAGAGGGAAGCCTTTCAGAGGTTTTCAAGAGCAGGAGCTTCTGGTTTATAGGTCTCTCTTATTTTGCAATATCTTATGCCCTATATTCGGTTACAACATTCATGGTTGATTATGCCAAATATCAGCTCGGCCTGCCTACAGAACAGGCTAGTTATCTGGCCACCGTACACGGGATGTGCCAGGTGGTGGGAGTCCTCGGGATACTACCCCTTTCGGACTATCTGGGCAGAAAAAGGACGATAGTAATATCCAACGCGGCCATCGCGGCGGCGGTGACCGGAATAGTATTCTCAGGTGAGTCAGTGGGGATGCTCTATGCCTTCGTGGGGATTATGGCCGTTTTCTATGGCGTTACCTTTCCCATCTACGGGGCATGCGCGGGAGATTATTTTCCGCGTAACGTGATGGCAACTGTGATCGGCGCCTGGACGCCCTTTTATGGCGGCGGGGCGATATGTTCCCACTGGGTGAGCGGGATCTTGAGGGACTTGCGCGGCGTGTATGACCAGGCCTTTGTCATAGGGGCGGTGATGGCCCTGGTCGGGCTTTTGCTCATTCTTTTTGTGAGGCGCTCTGAAGCCCACTAGGCCTTCAGTGAGTTTGAAAAACGGGATACCCGGGGCCTATGGTTTTCTGCTATGCTTGATTTTAAAAGAAAAAGAGACGTATGAAGAATATATCGCTAAAGGTTTCAGAACAACACAGGACAATCCAGGGACCCCTGGAGGGCGTCAGGGTTGTGGAGTGCGGGGTCTTTCATGCCGGCCCAGGAGCATGCGCGATCCTGGGGGATTTGGGCGCGGAAGTAATAAAGATCGAGACCCCCGGGAAGGGCGATCCGATCAGGGGATTGAATCGCGTCGGCGTAATACCCTTTGAGATCGAAGGCGGCAGAAGCATTTTTTGTGAAGGCGCAAACCGCAACAAGAAAAGCGTCACAATTAACCTCAAGACGGAAAAGGGAAAGGATCTCCTTTACCGGCTGGTTGAAAAGGCGGACGTATTTCTTACCAATCTGAGGCCGAAGGCCATTGAGAAGCTTCTGATTGATTACGCTACCTTGAGCGAGATTAACCCCGGAATAGTTTACTGTTCAGTCTCAGCCTTCGGCGACAAGGGTGCCGACAGGAACAGAGGGGGCTTTGATTACCAGGGGCAGGCAAGGGGAGGCATCATGTTTTCCCTTGGAGGAGCGGACGGCTATCCCGCGGTTTCACAGTTCGGTCTGGTGGATCAGACTACGGCCATAATGGCAAGCCACGAGATACTTGCCGCCCTCTTCATGCGTGAAAGGACGGGGATAGGGCAGGAGATACGGACGTCCATCCTTGGTTCCGCCATGTTCCTCAACTACTTTAACATACTTATCGCTCAGTTGGGCGGCTTTGAGGCGCCTGCCCACGAGAGGAACAAGGATAACCCTCTGAGAAACTTTTACAGATGCCGTGATGGCCGCTGGCTCATGATCACCCTGACGCCATCGGAAAGATACTGGCCTTCGCTGTGCGAAGCGCTTGGAGATCCTGACCTTGCGCGTGACGGGCG
>JBGSUA010000220.1:0-2431 GCA_041753575.1 Desulfatiglandaceae bacterium | reverse complement strand
ATCCCGATATCTGATGAACCATAGCAGTATATCCAGATATTGGGTGTAAAGCAATAAGCTGTTAAATGCCTTACACCATAGATTCACGTGCCGGTCTTCACGCTTTGATGTGGAGGGGTTATCTGCATAGGGTTCAACACAAGATCTTCAGTTTCCAGCCATCTCAAAACCTTGATCTTATTGCAGTAATCAATGGTTCATCATCTGAGATTGGGGCCAGCAATATCGAAGAGATCAACGGTCTTAGATAACGAGAGAACGGGAGCATTCTCCTGCATGATGTGGTAGAATATAAAGATCATTAGTTTCACAAAACAAGGCAAGAGGAAAGGAATATCCCATGTCTGAAGACAAAGAGACCATTAGACCAAGGATTGCCGATGGGGAGACTTTGATTTTGGATATACAGGGACCACTCAATGGAACCTGGGAAAATACCTTGTCTCGATTATATGATGAGGGAATGAGAAACAATAAAAACATTCTTTTGAATTTTACCAATCTTACCCATCTGGATTCTGAAGGGGCAAGCCTTCTGCTCGTTTATGCAGCCAGACTTGCGCAAAAGAAGATCGGGCTGGCGGCCAGCAATCTCGCAGGCCCTTTCCGGGATGTCTTTCGCCTGACATGCCTTGATAAGGCCATAGCGTTGTTTGACGACGAACATGAGGCGCTGCGCCAACGGCCTTTCCCAACAAGGGTTCAAACCGCCTCAGGTGCGTTTCAATCGTACAAGGGGCCCCTTGTCCCTGGCTGGGCAGGAAATGTTGAGCATATATGCATAGGTGATGTACCTACAGAGGCAATGAATATAAACGTAAACGGCAGAAAAATTACCAGCCCTGTCAATGGATTCGGTCGCCTTTGGGATAAGAAATACCGCTTTCAGATCGACAACACAGATATGGAGCCGCAAAAGATCGTATCTCTCTGGCGGTCTGAGTTTCCCGATTTCTGGCCGAAAGGCAACCATCTGTTCACCTCCAGCGGCGTTCCCATAGACCCCGGGGTGACGGCGCTCCTTAATCTCAGCCTCGGGGGTATGCTTGTTCTGGCAACAGGTATCCATGTTATATACGCCGATGACGACTCCTTTTGTTTTTCGACGGTACAGGGTCACATGCTTTGTGGCTGGATAAGCTTCAGCAGTTTTCGCCAGGATCATAAAACCATCATCCAGGTGCATCCCCTTTTCAGAGCAGCCGATCCCATTATGGAGCTTGGTTTTCGATTGGGTGCGGCAGGGCAGGAGGATCAATTCTGGCACCAGACGCTGAGTAATCTTGCCTCACGCCTGGGCGTTGAAGGCAGGATCCAACAGCGAAATGTCCTGGTCGACAGCCGTCTTCGGTGGGGTGAGATGGGAAATGTCTGGTATTGCGGTGCCATCCGCTCTTCTTTCTATATGCCGCTGTATCTGCTGAGAAGAATTCTCTCTTCCCGGAAAAATATGAATGATGGTCAAAAACATTGACGCCTGATAAACAACATTATGATGCTGTCGTCGTGGGCAGTGGTCCCAACGGCCTGGCTGCTGCGATTACACTCAGCAGGAAATTCCCATCCGTAATTCTGCTGGAAGCGAAAGAAACCATCGGGGGGGGGTGCCGATCCGCAGAATTAACTCTACCTGGGTTTGTTCACGACATCTGTTCCACCGCTCATCCTCTTGCGGCCTCCTCATCTTTCTTCAGACCACTTGAACTTCATCAATATGGCCTTTCCTGGGTCAATCCGGAAATACCGCTTGCCCACCCGTTTGAAGATGGATCTGCTGTTTTTCTCCACCGGTCCCTGGATATAACAGCCGAAGCTCTGGGTCGCGACGCCACGGCATACAAAGATCTTCTTAGGCCTTTTGTAAAGGGCTATGAAAGATTGTTATCCGGCATATTAAGACCGATTCCCTTTCCTTTTGATCCCTTTCTCATGGCCAGATTTGCATCAAAGGCACTTTATTCCGCAAAAGGCCTGGGAGAAAAGAAATTCCACAACCATCAGACGCGAGCGTTATTTGCCGGGCTTGCAGCCCATGCCATGATTCCCCTACACAAACCCGCAACGGCGGCCTTCGGCATTGTACTTGCGGCATTAGGGCATGCTGTAGGGTGGCCGTTTGTACAAGGCGGCTCGCAGAATCTGGCCGATACCCTGTCCCGCTGCTTGCTTGACCGGGGAGGCGAAATCGTAACGGGCAAACCGGTCTATTCTTTGGAGGATATGCCGCGGGCCACCTATTATTTTTTTGATGTCACCCCCCGGCAGTTGTTGGATATGAAAGGACTTGGTCTTTCCGAAAATTACCGGCAAAGACTTAGCGGATTCCGTTACGGTCCAGGCGTTTATAAAATGGATTGGGCACTGAAAGAACCGATCCCCTGGAAGGCCGGAATATGTAGAGAGGCAGGGACTGTTCACCTGGGCAATTCGT
>JBGSUA010000219.1:0-50840 GCA_041753575.1 Desulfatiglandaceae bacterium | reverse complement strand
CCCGAAGTCCAGTGTCTTGGCCTATAACGACTGTTCCTCCCGGATGCGATCCCAGGATCATACGCTGATAGAGCGCCGTCAAGGCGCCCGTTTCAACGATCTCCCGGGTGGCCAGATAGGCGGTACCCATCTGGATGGCGTCCGCGCCGAGCATGGCGGCCATGAATGCGGTTTCCCGATTGAAGATTCCCCCTGCAAGGATCACGCGACAGTTCTGGAACAGGGATGGCTTGCGCCGTTTCAGATCCAACACCATTTGAGCAAGGGTGAGTGTGCTGTGTTGCCCCACGTGGCCGCCGGCCTCATACCCCTCGCAGACCACGTACCGGGCGCCCGTTCCAAGGGCAAGCCTCAACAGGGCCTCATTGGGAGCGATATACACGACCTTCATGCCGTGTTCTATCAATTCTCTAAAGGGGGAGAGATCGCCTCCGGCGAGCACCACAAAACGGGGTCTGTGTTTCTGTATCCAGGCCAGATGCGTCTCCCTGAAAGGGTTCTCCGCCAGAGCGACGACATTCACTGCATAAGGGCGCCCTCCCATGATCTCCGGCAGGCGCCCCAGCCTCCGGTCAAGGGCCTCCTCGTCCATCAGGCCAAGTGCGATGGTGGGCAATCCACCGGCATCGGAAACCCTTGAGGCAAACTCCGGGACATCTGTGATCCAGGACATGGCCCCCTGGATAAAGGGATACCGGGTTCCCATCTCTCTCGCCACAGGGCTGTCTGAAAAGCAATCCTTTTTCGCCTCCGCCCGGTGGACTAAGCCTTGAATCTCGCCCATAAAGGTCTTTACGGCCTGCTCGGTTCCTGAGCCAAAACGCTCAACGAACGACGCGGCAAAAGCAGCTTCCACACCCAGAGGGATAACCTCGTCCGGACCGAAATGACTCTCAAGAGGGTGGACGGACCCGGCATGCACCTGCCTTGCAAAGGAGTGGCGGCTTTCTTTCGTGATCTCTGCTCCGCAGAGCGAGTCCTCGATCGCCTTGATCGCCTTGAACGCACGCGAGTTTCCCTTGTTGAAAAGACGACAAGGAACCTGCAAGTCCAGTCCGACCAGATCGGTAGAATCCAGGCGGAGGTTGGAGAGCCGTTGGCGTTGAACATCATTAGAAGCAACAAGATCTGTAAGCCAATGGACGCTCTCGAAAACGATTCCGGCAGCCCCAGTGGAGATAACTGCCGCTGCCGCCTCAGGGGTGGAGACGCCTCCCCAGATGATTATGTCGAGAGGCTTTGAGGGTGTGCCCAGCATTTCCTTGACCATCGAATAGAGAGCCAGTGCCGTCTCACCGCTTACGAATCCGGAGGCCTCGCATCCTTTCAGGACGATTCGTCCAATTCCAGAGCTGTCCCTCAAAATCGCTGCCAGGAGATCCACGTTCCCGATGATTGGAAAACAACGGTGGTCTTGCGACAATTCCTTCAATCTCTGTATAAAGATGAAAGGATCTCCTTGAAAAAACTGGGGGTGGCACTCTGCCCAGATGTCGTAGGCGCCTGTTTCCCTCAATAACCGCCCCAGAGATATATCCATCAAGGCAGAGACAGAAATCTTGATATCCCTGACGTGCCCGGCAGGGTCAGCCTTTCGTAAGAAAGAACGTAACCCGTCCACCCCCATCATGGACAAATCGAAGATTGCCCTGCTCCCTGTCCGCTGAGCCATTTGAATCACCGATGGAGTGATCTCCTCAGGCCGCCAGACGAAACCAACGAGAGAAACCCGATGCTCAGCCAATATATCCAGCCCCTTCCTTCAATACGATACGTTCAACCTCTTAAACTATAAAGATTTTCTGAATATGCGATATTTCTTGTAACTTTTTGCGCCGGCTTCCTTTACCAAAGAGTTGATAGACTCATTGTCCTCAAGGGTCCATGCCAGTTCCATATAGTTATATTTATTTTTTTTTCTCACAACCTCATAGATGTGGTGGAAGGCTAACATCGGGAGTCCCAGTTGTCTGAACTTCTCCTTGATCCCGAACATCAACAACCGCAATCCCTTGATCTCCCGCCGATACATGAGGAACTTCAGCAAGCCAAGGAGACCTATCCGCCCGTTGAGACGTCTGAACAATGGATTAATGTCAGGAAAGATCACGCAGAACGCCGCCGGTTCATCCTCATAATAGATAAAGAAAACCATATCCGGATCCACGAATTTCATCACGCTCATTTGAATGTCCCGCATCTCATGATCGCTCAGGGGGACAAAACCCCAATTATCAGACCAGGCGTCATTATATATCTCCCTGATGAGCGCAAACTCGTAGTCCGCATCCTTTGGATGAGAGTGCCTGATGTGTATCCCCTTCTTTCGGGCGATCTTTTCAGCAAGACGATCCATCCACGCGGGAAGACGGTAATCGCCCTCCAACAGGAAAGTCAGCAGGTCCTTTTCCTTGGTGAAACCCCACGATTCGACCAACCCTGAATAGTACGGCGGGTTATAAGGCATCATCAAGGAAGGGGCATAATCGTATCCCTCCATGAGGAGCCCCACCTCGTAATTGGTAGAGGGGTTAAGCGGGCCTCTCATGAAGGTCATCCCCTTGTGGTGAAACCACGTCTCCACAGATGAGAAGAGAGCCGCCGCGGCTTCGGAATCATCCGCGCATTCGAAGAATCCCCAAATGCCCATGTTTTCGTTGTGGAACTGGTTATAATGGCCATCTATGATGCCCGCAATCCTTCCCACCGTCTCCGACCCCCGTCGGGCCAGAAAGAGGATGCGCTCGGAAAACTCCCAGAAAGGGTGCTTCCCGGGGTCCAGCATCCGGCGAACCTCCCTCTTGAGGGGAGGGACCCAGTTGGGGTACTCAGCATAGATCCTCCATGGGAGTTCAATGAAGTCCCTTAACTCCGGTCCCCCTTCCACAGTAACGATCTCTGTCCCTGCCATCATTGCTTCCCTTCGAGAGGTTGTTATGCTGACCTAATACTATAATATCAAGCGTGAGGATCTTAAAGCAAAATTCGAAGGATGAGCAAAAAAATCCAGATGCAAGGCATCCGCAATCCCGGCCCGGCACAGAGGTACGACCTAGTTAGTGTCCATGCGTAAATGAGATAGTTTTATCGAGTTCAAGGCGGGCGATAATTTTAACCACATGAATACATTGAGGTATTTCGAGGATTAAAATTTGAGCCCAACGCCGAAATCGGTGAGAATAGCCATTTACGGATGGACACCAGTTAACAAGGATGAGGATAGTCCATTGAATCGCATGACAGGTGAAATTTTTCATCAGCTTTTTAAAAATTAGCATCATTTTCAGGATTGAATTTAATTACAGTTAGACTTATTATTGCCGGGACTTGGGGAGCTTGGATATACACCTTGGCATTTCACAAGAATGAAAAGGAGAACCCCTCACAATACATACAGGCAATTTACCGTGAAAATACAATCACCAACCCGGGGATCGGGGATCGGGGGTTAGGGATCGGGGGTTAGGGATCGGGGATTAGGGATCGGGGATTAGGGATCAGGGATCAGTGAAAGAGGGCTGCTGTCTCATCTGTGGGAAAGGGGATTTTCATGCTCGGGGGTGGTAGAATATTGCTGTCATGAACAATTGGAAAGGAGAATGGATATGGGCCAGGCGGAAGGCAGACCATTATCGTCAGGCACTCAACTTGAGAAGTCTCAAACGGGAATAAAGGGTCTGGACGAGGTCACAAGGGGAGGACTACCCAAAGGCAGGCCGACACTGGTTTGTGGAGGTCCCGGGGCCGGCAAGACACTGCTGGCTTCGGAGTTTTTAGTAAGAGGAGCCCTAAAATTCGGCGAGCCGGGCGTCTTCATGTCCTTTGAAGAGACGAGCGATGATTTGACAAAAAACGTCGCTTCCCTTGGATTTAAGTTGGATGATCTTGTAGCTGAAAAGATGATTTTCCTCGACTACGTTCTAATTTCCCGCAGCGAAATCGAAGAGACCGGAGAGTATGACCTGGAGGGGTTATTTATACGCCTTGAATATGCTATCGCCTCAGTCGGAGCAAAGCGAGTGGTACTTGACAGCATTGAGACGCTCTTTGCCGGAATACCCAACCCCGCGCTTGTACGGGCGGAGATTAAGCGGCTGTTTCAATGGCTGAGGAACAAAGGCATGACAACCATCATCACAGGCGAGAAAGGGGAAGAAACATTCACGCGTCACGGGCTGGAGGAATACGTTTCCGACTGCGTCATTTTTCTTGACCACCGGATATCCGACCAGGTCTCGACCCGACGAATCCGTATAGTCAAATACCGCGGCTCCGCACACGACACCAACGAGTTCCCCTTCCTGATAAACGGGAATGGGATCACCGTGATGCCCATCACCTCGCTTGGATTGAAGCACATTGTCACCAACGAAAGGATTTCAACAGGTATCCCGAGGCTGGATGCGATGCTGGGAGAAAAAGGGTATTATCGCGCAAGTTCAGTCCTTATCTCCGGTTCGGCCGGAACCGGCAAGACAAGCTTTGCAGCGCATTTCGCAGATGCTGCCTGCCGAAGAGGCGAGAAGTGCCTCTTTTTTGCTTTTGAGGAGTCCGAGTCTCAGGTGATTCGTAATATGCGTTCAATCGGTATAGATCTTGAGCAATGGGTTAAGAATGGACTTCTGATATATCATGCGGACCGCCCCACGATTTACGGACTGGAGACCCACCTGTCGGTTATGCAAGAAATGATCAACGAATTCAACCCGAGGGCGGTGATAGTGGATCCGGTCTCAAATCTTAACGCAGTTGCCAATAACATTAATGTTAAAATGATGCTGACCCGCCTTCTGGATCAGTTGAAATTGAATTCGATAACAACTGTTCTAACGATATTGACGCAGGGGTCTCAACCTTCTGAATCAACTGATGTGGATATCTCATCGTTAGCCGATACGTGGATACGGCTTAGAGACACTGAATCCGGTGGTGAGCGAACCCGTGGAATGTACATTCTCAAATCCCGCGGGATGCCTCACTCTAACCAGGTCCGCGAGTTCCTTCTGAGCGACAAGGGAGTTGACCTCATGGACGTCTATGTCGGTCCTGAAGGCTTTCTTACAGGCTCTGCAAGGGTTTTCGGGGAGGCTCAGGAAAAGGCTAAGGGTGTGGCCCTAGAGCAGGATGCGCAGATGAAAGAGCGTATTCTGGAAAGAAAGCGGGAGGAGATGAAAGCGCGTATTGCAGAAATCCGCGCTGAGTTCAAAACGCAGGAAGCCGCTATCAAGGAATCTATAAGACAAGAGAAATTGCGCCAAAATAAGGCTTCAGAGAATCGAGACGCGATGGCCCGTATCCGCAAAGCGGACTGATCCTGTCTCATGTCGGGGAGACCGGGAGATGAGGAACAGCGCCCGTTAGTTTAGTAAACCTAGGGAAGATCGGAGACAAAGTGGCGACAAAGACAGGAATAGTCAAAAAGAATCAAGGGAACTCTAAGGCGGCAATTAAGGCTTGGGAACTGCGGCTCTATGTGGCGGGCCAGACGCCGAGATCTATGGCCGCATTTTCCAATCTGAAAAAACTATGCGAGGAACATCTGAATGGAGAGTACCGCATCGAAGTTATTGACCTTCTTGAGACTCCGGAGCTGGCCAAGGGGGACCAGATTTTCGCCATACCGACTCTGGTGCGGAAACTCCCAGAGCCGATAAAGAAAATCATCGGGGATCTGTCAAACGAAGAACGCGTTCTTATAGGTCTCAACCTGAAACCCGTCGTCTGAGCGCCTCGAAGCCATCCTTCGTTTCCCCATGCGCGTTTCCGGGGCAACCTGAATTGAGGACGGACATGGTGCCGGTCGGGAAGACCTGAGAAGAGAGGAAGATTCCCATGGAACCGAAAAATGTGAATGATTCAACCAAAGAGTTTGAAAAGGCCCATACGCTGAATGGCGATAGAAAGTACGTTTTGCGGCTTTACGTAACAGGGACAACACCCAGGTCCATGAGGGCCATCAAGAACATCAGGAAGATCTGCGACGAGCAATTGAAAGGCGCTTACGAGCTTGAGGTGATAGACATCTACCAACAGCCTATGCTGGCTAAGGGGGATCAGATTATCGCTGCCCCTACCCTGCTGAAGAAACTTCCTCTCCCCTTGAGAAGTTTTATCGGCGACATGTCCGACACACAACGAATTGTTCTCGGGTTGGATTTACGGCCAAATGGGAAATAGATGAGCAAGCAGGAGCACAACGTAAAAGACCTTCTCGCTAAAAATGAAGACCTCCGATTACGTCTGGAAGAAGCCCTCGACACCCTTAATGCGATACGGAGCGGACAGGTGGATGCCCTGGTCGTTTCCACAACCGGGGGCGATCGGATCTATTCCATAGAGGGTGCCGAACGCACCTCCAGGTTAACCCTCGAAAATTTGAACGAAGGGGTTTTGAACGTCTCAGATGATGGCACGATTCTATATTCCAACATCCGTTTTGCTGAAATGCTCAAATTACCTCTTCAGAATATAGTCGGCTCCTCATTACGCGCGCTCATCTTTCCAGCAGAAATAACTTCCTTCGATGCACTTTTTGAGCAAAGCAAAATGGAGCAATGCAAAGGAGAGGTGTCTTTTGCCTCAGGAGATGAAGCTTTTGTACCGGCGCAGCTTTCCTTCAATACCTTGAAATTAGATGATATCTCGGTCATTTGTGTCGTGGCGGTGGATTTGACCCAACAAAAGCAAAGAGAGGAGTCACTTAAGACCATCCTCTCCGATGTCAAGAGGCTTAAGGAGCAACTGGAGATCGAGAACGTTTTTTTCCGCCATGAGATCCAGATGAAACATGAACTCGAACATATTATCGGGCAGAGTGATGTTCTCAAGCATGTTCTGTATCGAGTGGAGCAAGTTGCCCCTTCGGACGCAACGGTGCTGATTCTTGGGGAGACGGGCACGGGAAAGGAGTTGATCGCTTCCGCCATCCACCTCCTGAGCGCTCGCAAGAGCCGGCCGATGATCACCGTAAACTGTGCCGCCCTGCCGGCCAATTTAATTGAGAGCGAGTTGTTCGGTCGCGAAAAAGGGGCCTTTACCGGGGCTGATACCCGGCAGGTGGGCCGATTTGAAATCGCCAACGGTTCCACCCTCTGCCTGGACGAGATTGGGGAACTGCCGCTTGATTTGCAGGCAAAGCTGCTCCGGGTTATCCAGCATAATGAGTTTGAACGCCTTGGCTCGTCGCACACCGTCAAAGTGGATGTGCGGATCATAGCAACTACCAATCGAGAGCTGGAGGAGGAGGTCCGCAATGGCACGTTTCGCAAGGACCTTTACTATCGGCTTAACGTCTTTCCCATCACAGTACCCCCCCTACGGCAGCGCAAGGATGACATCCCACTTTTGGTACGTGCCTTTGTAGAGCGATATGGCAAGAAGTTGCGGAAACAGATCACCTCTATTCCCAAGGAGGCGATGAGATCTTTGCAGGATTACCCGTGGCCCGGGAATGTCCGGGAGCTTGAAAGCGTAATTGAACGGTCCGTGATCATGTGTGCCGGACCAGTCCTGAAGTTGGCAGATAAACTTGAGCTTTTCTCGCTCCCTCTTTCATCCGGCACGAGAACTTTGCAGGAGACGGAGCGAAACCAGATCCTTAAGATCCTTTCGGAAACAAAATGGCGCATAGATGGGAAGGGAGGGGCTGCCGAGATCCTGGGCCTCCACCCGAGCACCCTGAGAGCCAGGATGCATAAGCTCGGGATAGTCCGCCCGAAGACAGGATAGATGGGTTAGGTCGTCCAGTTCCTTCAGAAGCACCCCCTCAATATATTGAGGTTCCACCAAATATTGAGGCCAAACAAATCGCCTCACTCTTCTCCAATCTTCTCCTCCATTCATCTAATCCTCCGTTATCTATAGATTATGCCATTCTCCTCCCCTTCCCCGGTTGCTGGCAAGACAGTTGCAAAGAGTGATTACATGATCCTGCTCATCATAAGAATGAAGGTTCTTGATGAGAAGCGAAAGGAGCTGTCCCAGACTATCGCTTCCCTGAGCGTCTCCATACGGACAGAGAAGGGATGCCGGCGCTGCGACTTCTGCCAAAATATGGAGGATGAAAATGAACTCCATATTCTTGAAGAATGGGATACCCGCAGGGACCTTGATAGCCACCTGAAATCAGAGCGCGCTACGGTACTTCGCGGGGTGATAAACCTTCTCCAGGAGCCATACGAAATGAAATTATACACAGTAGCAGCAGAAAAATGAAGACGGAAGAACGGTCCCAGGCAGCATCTCAATGACCGGGATGACTGGGGCCAAAGTGAGATCACTCAAACCAAATTACGAAAGGAGGAAAACCATGAAATCAGGCACGAGGGACGAAGCAGAGGGTAAGTGGCATCAGGTTAAAGGTAAGGTCAAAGAGGTCACCGGGAAAGTCATCATGAGTCCCGACTTGGAAGCCGAAGGCAAAGAGGAAGGCAAGATGGGCAAAGTTCAAGAAAAGGTCGGCGAGATCAAACGGATCGTCGGCAAATAGGGCGGCATGTCATACGCCGGTTACTCGAGCAATGTCCTAAATGCAAGTATGAAATGAAGGGTTAGGTTTATCAATCCTAGAAAGGAGTCGAACATGCTGTGGACGATCTTTGTGATTCTCCTGGTTTTATGGGCGCTGGGATTATTGACCGGTTACACGATGGGGGGAGTCATTCATGCCCTGCTGGTCATCGCCATTATAGTGGTGCTGGTCCAGGTTATCCAGGGACGAAGACGATTATAACCATTTAGCTCTTGCCTGAAAAGGCGAGGTATTTAGAGAGAGGAGTAACTGCGATGAAAAAGAGAAATCTGTTTATACACGCTTTATTGATTCTTATGCTGGTAGCAACCTTTATGGCATGTGCCTCAACATCCAAACAGTCAGGCACAGGTGAATACGTGGACGATTCAGTAATAACGAGCAAGGTAAAAGCCATGCTTGCCAGTGATGATTTTCTCAAGTCATTCGAGATCACTGTAGAGACTTACAAGGGCAGTGTTCAACTGAGCGGCTTCGTTGATTCCCAAAAGGCAGTAGATAAAGCCGGTGAAATCACTCGCGGCGTCGCGGGGGTTACTTCCGTGAAGAATAATTTGAACGTGAAGAAATAAGAAACTGCCATTTTTCCCCGGAAAGAGCCTTGTAGCCGCTATGCCACGAATCATGCATTTTTGATAAGGCAGCGGCTACAAGGTTACCGTGGAAAAGGCCCATGGGCTCGGGACGGTCTGTTAGGAGGAGAGAAATAATGTATCTATCGTTAATCATAATAACTTTGCTTCTCCTGGGAATTGTAATACCCAGCTTACAGAACAGCGTGCCTTTGAGCCTGAAATTTATCGCATGGGATCATCAGATGTCTTTGGCAGCACTGATCCTTTATTCATCTCTGATAGGCGGGATTATTGTGGCGGTTCTGGCCCTACCGAAGCTGGTGAAGAAATCCCTTTATGTCAGAAGGCTGAACAAGGAGATCTATAATTTAAAAGGAAAAATTCTGGAACTGGAGAAAGAGCATGTCGGCGGTGTTCAGACAGAATAACCATCCCTTGAAAGGTATGGGCCATTGAAAGGACAAGAATTTTCTTTAAATGAGGCCCCAAGAATGGAGGTTCGAAATGGGGGAAAGCACATTAACAGCGGTTGGCAGAGTCACCAAAAAGGCGGTTTTAGGTGCCATCAAGGGCACAGGCGAGACGACAAAAGCCATTGTGGAGACGACTGCGGATCTTGTGAGAGCGACCATCGAGGAAGTGGTTGATTTCACTGCCGCAATTGAGAAGAGAGCGACAGAAATAGCTTCAGGGGCAGTCGAGGCCTCAACCGAAGTCGGCGGAGACCTATTCACGACCATAAAATCTACTGTCCATGGAATTGTTAAGGCCGGCGCAGAATTGGGGGCGGATGTTGCCAAGACTGCTGTTGCAGCCACTGAGGGAGCCATCAAGGCCGCGGTCAAGGCCGGCGCCGATGTCAGTTCGGCAACCAAGGAAGCAGTCACCGGGGCCATTGAAGCTGGGGACGCAATCGGTACAAAGGCATCAAAGAGCGTGAGGGACGCCCTTACAACTTCAATCAAAGGCGCCAAGGATTTTATCAAGGCACCTCGTAAATAGATGAGGCTGGAGACCATCTCACTATTTTTAGTTCGACCCTGCTTATTAATTTCTGCTGATCAACCAAGAATGACTTATCAAGAGGCGTTTAAGATGAGCAAAGTCATCCATATAAAAGGATTATGTGCAATAATGCTTATAATGGCACTTTGGATCTTGCCGGGTTGCGGTGAGAAGCAACAGGCCCAGCGTACGCCTGCAACAGTGACCAAAGACAATGTCAAGAAAGGAACCAAGGAAGCTCATAGTAGAACAGTCAACGCCTATACCAAGGATCAGATGGAGGCCTATAGGGACCTGGCGCAAGACACCCCATCTGATTACGCAAAGGATATTAGCTACGAGCTTACTTATTAATTTTTAGTTTTGTGGATATAATAATATATTAATATTAACTAGTTAGAATTGGAGGAGTCATGTATAAAAAGGGATTATGGGCAATGATGTTTATGTCGGCGCTTTGGGTCTTTTCCGGTTGCGGTGAGAAGGAACAGGATCAGAGCAAACCCTCAGCAGTTACTAAAGAAGAAGTCAAACAAGAAGTCAAGGAAGCCTATAAAGCAGCCACGACCTACACCAAGGAGCAGATGCAGGCATATAAGGACGAGGCGGAAGCGAAACTGGCTGGTTACGCAAAGGATATTGACCAACTGAAGGTAAAGGCGGAAAAACTGGAAGGAGATGCGAAGGTAAAGGCCGAGCAAAAGATAACGGCATTGCGCCAAAAACGGGATGCAGTGTCTGAGAAATTGAAGGAGCTGAGCTCTTCCAGCGGAAGTGCGTGGGAGCAGTTAAAATCAGGACTGGATGCGGCCATGGATGATTTGATTAACGCCTACAAGAAGGTCGTTGCCGAGTTCAGCAATTCCTGATAATAGTTGTCTTATCAGCCACCAGGAGCCCGTTGGGAAACACAAGGGAGGGAGGAGCCAAGTTATGTCATTTAAGGATAACCTTAAAGCCAGAATTAAGGCCGACGGGCTTTTTGGGCAGCTTGTTTCTACAATTCAAGAGCCGCCCGGAAAGCGTTGGATGGACAAGGTCCTCACACATGAACTTCTCGATATGACTGATTTTGAATACAAGAAGGTAAGCGGCCTCGACCTCTACACACGGCCATTTGAGGGAGACACCTTGGAGGTTCTTGTCTTGGACAACGAATTGCCCATCTATCACACCACCATATCCGACGTGGTCCTGCGGAAGGCTCCTTATTGGCAACAGATGTTCAGCATCAGGAATATCAAGAAAATCATGAATCATCATGATGTTCTTGTCACCACGGGGAAGGAGTCACTTAACAGAATACACGAAAATGCGCTTGCACTAATTGATCTCACTTACACCAGGGATGATCTGGCATCCCTGCTGGAGGAGGCACGCCAGGGTATTGACAAGAAATCCATCACCCGGATCCGGGAGTCCTTCGACCTCTTTTTTACTATACTCGATTTCCAGCCTGTCTCTGTCGGAGCGCAGGATAAGGATTTAGGGCTCTTTGTCCGGGCAAGAGCCGGCGGCGGCGCTATGCCTGTTTTCGAACATCTTGTTCTCTTCGACGAGGAAACCATGCAGTTGGGCCTAAAGAAAGGTATCTTTTCTCCCCAAAGCGACATGGACCTTGCCTGGGTCATTCAATATATCAAGGGAGAGAAAAAAGCCGATCTCCAGGGTCCGGATGTGTTCGCCTTCCTGTACGAATTGGCGCTGGAAAAGGCTGAAGCACATTAGCACGGTGTTTGATCCGGAAAGTCCATAATCCTTAATGCCATGCTTGATCGTGCATCATAGATACGAGACTGCGAACCAGAAAATGTCTTACACAGATGCTTTCTTCTTAGGAAGTTTTCCCTGATACCAGTTGGCCGCCAGTGGCGCCTTTTGAAACAGGTATATGCCCAGAAAGGCTGAGGCAAGGATATAAACCCCTCCTAAAACCCTGAGTTGCGGAGGAGCGAGGCTAGCTATTACGGCTGAAAACTCTCCCCTGGGAACAAGTGAAAGGCCTGCCCTCAATGAAACTTTCGGCTTTAGGCCGTAAAGTCTTCCTCCGACATAGCCCACGATTACCTTTCCCATCACCGCCCATATCAGCACCACGACGATCAGCAATACGAACGGCACACCCTCTCCGAGGGAGATAGTGGTCCCGAACCAAAAGAAAAAGAAGGGCAGAGTGACATCTTTCACTGGCAGAATAAGGTGTTCAAGTTCAGAAGACCTTCCTGTCTCTGAGAGCATGACACCTGAAAGAAATGCTCCGAGTATCTCCGAAAGCCCAAGGGCCATGGCTACACCCGCGTAAAGGATGGCTGCTCCCACGGTGAGAAGTACCATAAACTCCTTTTGCAGGTGGTTGGAGACAAATTTATCAAGTTTGCTGAACCCATAGTGGCCGAGAACAACAGCCCCAATAAATAACATGGCGATCTTCAGGATCAAAGCTATGCCGGATAACGGGGTCATTTGATCACCCGCGGCAGTCTCAGCGAGAAAAGACACCAGCAACGGGGAGACAAGGTCTTCAAAGATGAGAAGTCCAAGGATGAACTCAGTCTCAGGGTTTGCGAGTCTTTTCTTCTCTTCGAGCATCTTGGCCAGGATTGAGGAACTGGTCGCGTAGCAGACCGCGCCGATTGTAAAAGCGGCAAGGGGACTCAATCCGAACAAAAGCGAAATCCACATCGCTCCGCCGAGGTTTAAAACCACATCCATAAGCCCGGCAGGCGCTATACGCCTTGATATTTCAATCATCCTTTTGAGAGGGAACTCGAGGCCCAGGATAAAGAAAAGAAGAACGATTCCTATCTCACCGGCTATGTGTATCCCTTCGTTACCCTTAAAGAGCTGGGTTGTCAGCGCCCCCAGGACCAGGTAGGCAAGAACTGATGGAAGACGGAATCTCTGGGAAGTAAAGCTGATCCAGAAAAAGGCGAAGAGGATAATTCCTATAACAAGAAGGAACGGGATATTGGCCATATGAGACTACTCTTCTCTATAGAAAGTCCGAATTTAAAGCTGGCAGAGTTTTTCCAGAGACTTCGTTTGATCCCTTGTCCCTATCGTCATAAGGGTGTCTCCAGGCTGGATCACCTCATGTACGTCAGGGCTTCCAATTATTTTTTCTCCCCTCTGGATGGCGACGACGGTTGCGCCAGTGCGTGTCCTTATCTGGCTTTCGATTATCTTTTTCCCGGCGATGCAACTATCCGGTTGAACCTTAATCCAGTCCATGCGCACGCTCTTAAGGAGAAGTTCTATCTTATCATCGCTGACAGGCTGATAATCCACCCCAAGGAGGATACTTGCTACCTGTCTTGCCTCTTCATCAGTCATATTTATAGTGAAATCAGGTTCATCTTCATCTATGTCGTTAAAATGATATATCTCCCTGTGTCCCTCGTGGTGAAGAATAAGGACGAGATGTCCTCCTTCAGCCATTGTAAAGGAATAGCGCTTTCCTATGCCCGGCAGCTCACTGGTTTTTATCTCCATCTTGCATCTCCCCCAAAAACTGGACAGCCTTTGATTTCCGTCACACTTGCTTCGATTGATTCTAAGTGACAAATCCTGGAGGTTCAAGCATTTTCGAGTGCGCCTCACGAAGCGGAGAATTCATGGGTACCACGAACCCATTTAGGGAGAGGAAACACAAAGAGGAAATTTATCCGAAAGGTCTCAGGCCTTTCCCGGAGCGATTGCGGGGAGGCCTGGAGCCAAAAAAGCCCCCGGGAGGCATGTGCATGTTCTAAAAAGAGAAACTTTATTTCTCAGAAAGTTCATGCTATGTCTCTTGACTCAAGGCTTACGGCGCATTTCATTTCATTCGGATACCTCATTGCTTTCTGATCCTTTTTGGATAGGTTCTCCTGGAGGTTTGAAGCGAGAAATGCATCACCACAAGGATAATTCTTTCATAGTCGCTATTATGCTCGGAGCTGCTGTTCTAGCCTCCATCACCTCATTTTTTGTCCAAAATCGGCACTACATTGAATCTGCTATTGAGGAACAGATAATCCAGGGGATGCAAACAGCAAGAACCATCAGCTTGCAGGTGATAGCGCCCATACGCAGTGCAGCATGGGCAGTTGCCGGGTCTCTGTTCGTCTTTGAAACGGCTACCGGCAAGAGGCCGATTGATGACCGTGAGACCATGCTGATGCTCGAGACGACAAAAAGCAATTTCAATGCCTCCCTCGTCTATGTGATGGATCTGAAAGGAGTGGTGGTCGCCTGCACTCCCTATGGCGAGGGAAAGACCCTGACTGGCAAGAGTTATTCCTTCAGGCCGTATTTCACAGAGGCCATGAAAGGTCACGCAGTCCTTTATCCTGCCCTGGGGGTAACAACCTATGAAAGAGGCATTTATGTAAGTGCCCCTATATACGGAAGAGGCCCGGACCCGCAAGGGGTGCTTGTCGTCAAATGCGGGCTCGATGTTGTTGAAGAAATACTCCTGCAATTTAAGGAGCCAATGGCCCTTGCATCTCCTGAAGGGATTATTTTTGCGGCAAATCGCCCACACTGGCTCTACCATCTATCCCGACCCTCCATAACCGCAGAGGTTATAGAACGGGTACGGCAAAGTCAGCAGTTTGCTGACAAGCCCCTTGATTCGCTTCCCGGCGCGCTCGACCTCGGCTCTGATATTGTAAAATCAATGGATAAGAAATATTCGGTCTTCAAAACTACCGTGGGCATCGCCGAATCAGGCGGAAAAGCTTGGGAACTCATAACACTGCTGGAGTTGGAGAGCTCCTATAAAAAAGCGTCGGTTTACGCTGTCTCTGGCGGGGTGGGGGCAATAATTTTGCTGATGGGTCTTTATCTGGCTGACCGGCGAATTAGGATAGCCCTCCGCAAAGAGGCAGCCGCCGGCAGGGAATATCTGGCTACAACACTTGACTCCATCGCAGAGGCGGTTCTCGCCTTTGACGCATCCGGCCGCTTGAGGCATTTGAACCCAGTTGCCGAGAAGCTCTTAGGTCGGAGCATGTCGGAACTCCAGGGAATGCCGGCAAAAGACGTTCTTAGACCACAGGATGAGACTGGTTTGATCGAAATACAGGAATCCATGGTAACCGCGCTCAAGGGCGGAGATTCAGAAGTTCCAAGGACTCAATCCATCTGTTTCAAAAATCAGGCAGGGATTCATGATGTGATATACAGCGTATCTGCCATAAAAAATGAAGATGGCCAGATAGACGGAGCGGTAATGGTGTTTTCCGACATCACCCCTCTGAAGGAGGCCGAGGACGCGCTGCGCCGTGAAAGGGAAAGGCTTTCCATTCTCCTTGACGGGAACCCCATCCCCACGTTTGTTATTGATTGCGAACACAAGGTGGTGCTCTGGAACAGGGCCTGTGAGAGCATAAGCGGCTTTGCAAAGCCGGATGTCATGGGCCGAGTCCTGGACTCCACAATATTCTATCCCCCTCCTCGAAGACCTGTCCTGGCCGATCTAGTGCTTGATATGGACGAGACCGGTATCGCGGATCTTTATCGGGAAAAAGGAATCGCTGCAAGCACCCTCATGGCAGAGGCCTATGAGGCATCAGACAAGCTTAACATAGCAGGAGTGGAAAGAGATTTCTGCTTTTTAGCAGCGAGGTGCAGGGACTCAAAGGGAGAAATCATAGGGGCTATCGAGACTCTTCAGGACATCACCGAGCGAAAAAGGATAGAGAATGAAAGGATCGAGCTTGAAAGAAGGCTCTTTCACGCACAGAAGGCCGAAAGCCTTGGGCGTATGGCCGGAGCGGTAGCCCATCACTTTAATAATATGCTGGCTGCCGTAATAGGTAATCTTGAACTTTCTATGCTTGAGTTGAGTAATAATGAAGATGCCTCAAAATGTCTCAATGAGGCGCTCAAGGCCAGCCAGAAGGCTGCAGATATGGGGCGCCTGATGCTTATCTACCTTGGTCAGGGCATTACCGAAAGAAAACCTCTTGACCTTTCAGCGCGTTGCAGAGAGGCTTTACCCCTTGTTGAGGCCGCATTCGCTCAAAGCATAATTTTTGCCAGGGAATTGCCCGAGCACGGACCAATAGTAATCGCCGATGAGGCAGATATCAGACGTCTGATCATCAATCTTACGACCAATGCGGCTGAGGCCCTATCCGGAAAAGAAGGAACCGTTAAAATAGCAATAAGCACAGCATACCCCTCGAATGAAAAAGAGACGCAGCATTTTCCGGTGGAATGGATACCGAAAGACTCCCGCTACGCCTGCATAGTGGTTTCTGACGACGGTGAAGGAATGGATAATGAGACGATGGCTAGGATCTTCGATCCATTCTTCTCAACAAAATTTACAGGAAGAGGTCTTGGCCTTGCCGTGACCTTGGGAATTGTAAAGGCGATGGAGGGCGGAATAGAGGTGGAAAGCTCTCCTGGCAAAGGCTCTCTCTTCAGGGTATTCCTGCCTATGGAGCAGGGGGATATGACCAGACCAATGGATGAGGATTTTCCACCGGCTTGACAAGGAAGCCACAGCAAGTATATAAAATGAAAATTCATAACTCTGTAACGGGCTAATCCCTCGCTTGGATTCCTGGCATAAAAATTCTCCTCAAGAGGAGCCGGACTCGTCAAACTTGAAAACTCGGATATGGTGGGCCACGCAGGCGCCAGAGGAAAGGATTATTTATGACACATGGAAAAATCGTCGGGACGGGATCTTTTCTCCCGGAGAAGATATTGTCAAATGATGAGCTTAAACTCATAGTTGACACAAGTGATGAGTGGATAACCAGAAGAACGGGCATAAAGGAAAGGCGGATCGCATCCAAGGATAGAGAAGAGAGCACCACGGATCTTGCTGTGGGCGCTTCCCTTAAGGCGCTTGAGATGGCAGATATCAGCGCCTCTCAACTTGACATGCTTATAGTGGGGACTGTTACGCCGGACAGCCAGTTCCCTTCCGCAGGCTGCATGATACAGTCGAGATTAGGCGCTACAAATGCGGCTGCCTTTGACCTGTCTGCCGGATGCTCAGGTTTCCTTTACGCGCTTACAATGGCCGATAACGCGATAAGGGCTGGAAACGCAGAAAATATTTTAGTGCTTGGTGTAGAAAGGCTCTCAGGCATAGTGAACTGGCAGGACAGAAGCACCTGCGTGCTCCTTGGCGATGGGGCGGGAGCCGTTATGATATCATCTTCAAATAATGGGAGAGGCATCATGTCAACCCATCTCCAGTCGGACGGAACATTAGGGAACCTTCTTTATTCTTCATACGAAAGCTCCATTCTTCCTGAATCCCTGGATTGCATAGAACTCAAGCCTTTTCAGCTCAAGATGGACGGCAACAAACTTTTCAAGAGAGCGGTGGGCTGTCTCACCGATATCGCATCCCTAGCCTTGAAGAAAAACAATCTCTCAAGCAGCGACATATCGGTTGTCATCCCACATCAGGCAAACCTCCGAATCATTATGGCGATGGCGGAAAACCTTGGGATACCGATGGAAAAGGTCTTTACCAATCTTGCCCGTTACGGCAACACCTCCTCCGCATCCATACCGATAGCCCTGGATGAAGCCAACCATGCCGGGATCCTCAAGGATGGCGATCTGGTTCTTATGGCGAGCTTCGGCGCAGGCCTGACATGGGGCGCGGCTGTCATCGAATGGGGCAGCTAGGGAAGAACCTCATCAATTCCATGAAAAAAGAGCCTCTGCCGTTAAAAAGGATCACGTTCAGGCCTTCCTCTTCGGCCCTTTTGATGTTGCCCTGGTTGTCATCCACAAAAACCGTCTCACCTGGAAGCGCGCCCATCACCTCCAAAACCATGGGGAAGATATCTCTATTTCTCTTGCTCTTTCCAAGTCTGAAGCTGTTGAATACGTAATCAAAGTATTTGAGGAAACCCTGGTCTTTATCGAGCTCGTAGAGCCAATCCGTCTGGTCTGTAAGGAGGGAAAGCGCTGTTCCGCGGCTCCTCAAATCCGAGAGGATATCAAGCATCCACTTCCTCGTGACGAATCTTGAAAGGATCTCGCCTCTAAGCTCCTGATCGGACATATCAATGCCAGTGCGAAGCCTGAGAGCCTTCCAGAAATCCTTCTCAGTCGCTTTGCCTGTGACGTATCCGCTTTCATATACGAGATCAAAACTCATGGAGGTAATCCGATCTTCAGGCTGCCCAGCCTTTCTTGCAATGGCCTTGAGCCCTTCGCGGAATCCTTCCTCGGCGATCACCCCGCCGAAATCCACCATGAGGAATCTGATTCCCCTATCAATCTTTTTCACGCCCATAAACCCCTTTTAAGAAACAAAACCGGTTAGAGTTTCTCCCAAAACCTTTTCCGGCTCAAAGTCTCAATGAAAACCCCCTATCCCTCTTTATCTGGCAAGAAGATTCAGTCAATCCACACGGAAGCGCAATAGAGCAAATGGGGCCGAGAGTGTCAAGGAGTGATCTTCATGCGACTACCTTATTGTTTTTTCTTCCAAGACGCACTAAAATACCATCCATGATTGACTTTAGATAGTAGTTCAAATCACACTTTGGAATTACTGTCGTTTCGAGGAGAATGAGGAATAATGGACAGAATATTAACTGTGGAAGGTGTCAAGAAAACGATTTTCGGATCCGGCTCGGTCAAGCGACTGGGTGAAGAGTGCAAGGCCCTGGGCGCAAAACGCGTGATACTTATTGCCGACAAGGCGCTCGGCGGCACTACCATCGTCATGGATTCCCTTGAGGCCCTGAAAAGCGCCTCCGTCGAGGTCATACCTTACTTCGAGGTACTGCCCGAGCCTGCTCCTTCTCTTGCGGATGCGGCTGCGGTCCTCGCGTCCAAGGAGTCGGCTGATTGCGTGGTCGGGATAGGCGGGGGGAGCACCATGGACGTCGCCAAGGCGGCCGCGGTGCTCACAAAAAATCCGGGCAGCGCTACAGATTATATAGGGCTTGGGCTTGTGAAAAATCCCGGGCTTCCGTCCGTGATGGTTCCTACTACAGCAGGAACCGGCAGCGAGGTTACATTTACGGCAGTTTTCACCATGCGTGAGAGCAAGAGCAAGGGCGGGATCAACAGCCCCTATCTTTATCCAAGCCTTGCAATCCTTGATCCTGAACTGACCCTCTCTCTTCCGCCCTATCCTACCGCCTACACCGGCATGGACGCTCTGACCCATGCCATAGAATCATATATATCTCTTCAGGCTCATTTTCTCAGTGAAGCCTTATCTCTTTCCGCCATAGAGGCCATTGCGAGCAACCTGAGGGGTGCCGTGTATGATGGCCCCAACCTCAAATACAGAGAGAGGATGCTGCAGGGAAGCTACATGGCAGGTCTCGGGCTTGCGATGGCAGGGGTGGGAGCCGTCCACGCGCTAGCTTACCCGCTTGGGGCGCTTTTCAATATCCCCCACGGAATCGCCAATGCCACGCTCCTGCCCTATGTAATGGCCTATAATTATCCGGGTAATATGGAGAAATTCGCAATGATAGCGCAGGCCCTTGGTGAGGAGATTGAAGGCCTGTCCATGCGTGAGGCTGCTTCAAAGGCAGCTTCGGCGATAGCGCAGCTCTCAAAGGATATTGGCATCCCGGGTACCCTTAAGGAGCTTCAGATACCCAGCGAGGCTATACCGGAGATGGCTCAGGGCGCCATGAAGGTAGCCAGGCCGCTTGCTAATAATCCAAGACCTGTCACGGTTGATTCCGCGGCTGAAATATACAAACTTGCGTTCAAGGGCTGATATTCGCCCAGTAATGAATAAGGAGATATAAATGCCAGGTTTTGAAGTCCTAGGAGAAGAGGAAAAAAATGAAATAATGGAGGTCCTTTCAAGTAAGGTCCTCTTTCGTTATGAGTTTCATGCCCAAAGGGCTGGTGTCTATAAGGTAGCCGAATTTGAAAAGGCCTTCGCCTCGTACTGTGGCGCACGGCATGCGCTTGCGGTTTCATCCGGAACAGCTTCCTTGCGTGTGGCCCTTGCTGCCCTTGGTATTGGGCCGGGAGACGAGGTCATAACACAGGGCTTTACCTTTGTAGCCACATGGGAGGCCTTAATGGAGGCAGGGGCTGTGCCGGTATTTGCAGAACTTGATGAAACGCTTTGCATGGACCCCGGAGATATAAGAAAGAGACTCTCTGCTCGCACAAAGGCGATTATGCCTGTCCACATGTGCGGCGCACAGGCGAGGATTGCAGATATCATTTCGATTTCGCGGGAACTGGGTCTTCCGGTTATAGAAGATACCGCGCAGGCATGCGGAGGCTCATACGAGGGTAAAAAGCTCGGGACCTTTGGAAAGATGGGCTGTTTTTCCTTTGATTCTGTAAAAACCATAACCACAGGCGAAGGAGGAATGGTCATAACAGATGATAAAGATCTATACACAAGGGCATCCGAATACCACGATCACGGCCATGATCATGATGTCAGGGTGGGAAGGGGTTTGGAGAAGCGCAATTTCATAGGGTTTAACTACCGGATGATGGAACTTCAAGGCGCCTTGGGTCTAGCGCAGCTCAGGAAACTTGATCCTGTAATAATCAAAAGACAGAGAGAAAACAAAAAGGCCCTCAAGGATGCCCTGGGGGCCATCAAAGGCATAACCTTCAGGTCTATTCCTGATCCGAGCGGAGATATCGCCTCATTTCTTATCTTTTTCCTCCCCACGCCTGAAAAGGCTCAGGCCTTTTCAAAGGTTATGGCTCAGGAAGGGAGTCCGGTAGTTTACTGGTATGACAACACATGGCATTATTATGAAAGGTGGGAGCACCTTCTTGAAGGAAAAAGTTTGCTGCAGTCGGGATATCCTTTCAGAGACCCGAACGGGAGGGCGCGGGCTTCATTCAGTCACGGAGTGCTTCCGATCACATCCGGGCTTCTTTCAAGGGCACTTACAATTCCTATCAACATTGATATGGAAAAGGATATGCCTATTAAGCTCAAAGCTATTGAAAAGGCGGCGAAGTCGCTTTAGGACGTATGAGGATAGTCTTTGCAACGGATATACACCATGCCTTCAAGTCAGTTGGGGATCTGCTGGATTCCACTTCCGCCGACCTCTACCTTGTATGCGGAGATCTGGTCTCACGCTCGTTTCCAACATACAAGGAGGCATGGCATTTCATAGAAACCGCAGAGGCCATTTCCATAGGAAGACACAAGTCCTGCGTGCAATCAGGCTCTAATGAAGATCTTCTGAGAAGGGCAGAGAGCATTATCACGAGCAATGCAAAGGCAGATATCAGAGAACCGGCTGAGTGCTACTTCAAGTCGGCGAAAAAGGCTGAATCCTATCTGATCAATTCCTACTTAAGACTTGAGAATATCCTGTCGGCTCGACCCGAAAAGCAGGTTTATGTGCTGCCGGGAAACTATGATATGGATCTTGGAAGGACTGCACTGAAGGACAGGGATCTCCACAAAAAGACCATCAATGTTGATGGGATGAGAATTTCAGCTTACGGCGGCGCCGCCGTCTCAACGCCTGGCATTCCTGAACACCTGCAAGTAAGCTATGACGAAGATTGTCTTTTCGATTTTCTCAGCAGCTCAGATCCTCATATCATTGTTCTTCACCAGCCAGCATACGGATTTCTGGACTGTCTTTCCTGCTACGGCAACACGGGAAGCAATGCCGCAAGAAGATATCTGGATGAGACAAGAGGCGTTATAGTGCTCTCAGGTCACAATCATGAGAGCTGGGGATTTGTAAGCGCCCAAGGCTCGTGTTTCATAAATCCATCCAATTTCGGGAATACCTTCGACCCGGCAGGAGCAAGGCCAGGCGGCTATTTCCTCGATATGTGTGTCACTTCCGGAAAGATTGACAGAGCAACCATAAGGAGACTTGAAAGGAAAAGATCATACGCCATAGTAGAAAGGCAAAGATCAGCGGATGGAGTCAGCACCTTGGTCGTGGATGAGAAGAGATATGCCAGGGCAGGAGGAAAGGTCCCGGAGATAAGGCATATCGCTCCTATAAAGGAACTCCTGCGAATCAAGGAGTTCTTCCTTAACCATGAGACCCCTGAAACCGTCCAGCTTGTCGGCAATCTAAGGGAGGTTTACCGCGACATAGAGAAAAGCGGAATGGAGGTGGCATTTGATCTCCTTGGTTCCGTGAGCTTTGGGATGGCCGGCACTCACTCCGACCTTGATCTCGTTGTTTATATGAGGAGCAGGGACTGCGTCCTGGATGAAGAAGATACCTGCGGTGTGCCTAGGCCGCTCAGAGCTGTATTCGATGCCTTCAGGCAAAAGGGGATCGAGACGGATGTTTGTGACAGCATAGACATAGAAAGGGTGATGGATGCCATCGCGCAGGAGGAAGTTGACGACGGGCAGTTGCAGCGCTTCATCTTTTACAGAACCGTGTGCAGGCCGGTCAATTTAAGGCTCATAAAAAGGGCTGAAAATCTTCTCCTGTCCCGGGAGCCGTTTCGCAGAAAGTTGGAGGAGAGCCTCATGGATTACCTTGATATACTGGTTTCCTCAGTCCGGCATGTCCAGTCTTTTGACAAGTACCGCATGCGACTCAAGGAAAGGGGCATAGATATTCCGCCTGATATCGAGGGAGCTATCAAGAACTATCTCAGGGGAACTCCGTCAACAGGCAATGGACAATTAGCGGAAGGAGGTCGGCAATGAAGCGTAAGTGGATAGGTTTTTTTACAGGATGTCTTTTGTCCATTTTTGTTAACGGATGTGCATCAATGAATGCTGGCCCTATCGTAGAAGAAGACATATCTCAGGCCAAGAAGGGATACTTGGTGGGCTCTCTGGATACCAAGGCGGGTAACTTTGAAACTCCGCCTTATATCCCGACAAAGATAAAGCGCGAACTGACTGAACTGCTCAGGTCGGCTGACATGCTTGCCGAGGGTGCCGGAAAGGGAAATATCTTGATGGTTTATATTGAAACCTCTGCAAGATACATTGGTGGGGCCTCAGGTTCTGAGAGATATTCCGAACTGCAATCGCGAGTGATAATAAGGGACATCTCTTCGCCCTGCTACGTCGCGACTGCATTAATCGTCGGCTATAATGGTTTTGGAGCTGTACTCAGCGATTTTACGGAGAGAAACCACGCACAGGACATAATGGATTTTATCAAGAGGGTCGTGCGAAATGATTAAAGCACGGATTCCGGCAGAGCATCCTGATTCGCCTTACGGGCCTTATGCCAGAGCCGTAAATGGATTCTCCTGGGATGTGATAAGAGATGAGTTCACCTGGCCGATAAGCGGCAAGGTAAATATTGTGCATCAGGCCCTTGACAGATGGGCCAAAGACAGGCAGACCCAGGATAATAAGGCCCTCATATTCGAGAGGGGTGACAGGGTCATCTCTTTCACTTATAGGGAACTGACGGAGGCCTCGTGCAGGTGGGCTGCCATGCTTCGAAGCCTGGGGTTTGTTCCAGGAGACAGACTCCTGATTTTTCTCCAGTCCTCGCCGGAGTTTTTCTGCGCAGTGCTGGGTTGCGCCAGGATGGGGGTCATATTCTGCCCGATCTTCGCTACCCTGGGTATCGAGGAACTTGAAGAACGTATCGCCAATGCCGAGCCTAAGGGGATTTTGACCCACCCTGATCTTGCTGAAAGGCTTCCGCTTGATTCTGCCTCCTCTACGGATTTTGTAATCTATACAGAAGGCCCCCTCCCCGCGCTTTTTGACAATGAATTCATGGCGCCGGATCTACTGAAGGAAATGCCCGGTTGGGTTGAACCCGAATGGCTTGAAGAAGAAAGCCCTCTCTATCTTATCTATACATCCGGCTCCACAGGCCCTCCCAAAGGGATCCTCCACGCCCATAAGGACATGGCCGGCCATCTGGCTACAGGAAGATACCTTTTTGATCTCGGCGAGGATTCCGTTTTGTGGACGGACGGAGATCCTGCCTGGATAACGGGCACCATATACGGCACCTTTGTGCCATGGCTGTGTGGCGCTGCAAGTATTGCCCAGGGGGCCGCTTTCTCCGCTTCTACCTGGTATAGAACCATTGAAAAGTATGGGGTTACAGCCTGGTATACAACTCCGATGACAATCAGGAAGCTTATGGAGGCCGGAGATGACCTTCCCACAAGATATGATTTCTCGCGTCTCAGACACGTATGCGCCGTCGGAGAGGCATTGCTGCCGGAGCTCTTCTACTGGTTCAGAGACAGATTCGGTCTCTCGCCCCATGACACGTGGTGGATGAGTGAGACAGGAATGATATGCATTGCCAACTTCCCTTTCCTCGACATAAAACCGGGTTCTATGGGTAAACCTGTGCCTGGCATAGAGGCAGCCATCATGGATGAGACAGGCGAGGTACTCCCTCTCCTCAGCATGGGGGAGCTGGCTCTGAGAGTTCCGTGGCCCGCTCTCATGACTGGAATTTGGAAGGATAAGGCCCGTTATGATCTCTACTTCAGGCACAAGGGCTGGTTTCTTACCGGAGATATGGCGCTTAAGGATGAGGAAGGATATCTCTACCACCAGGGGAGGATGGATGATCTGATGAAGATAGGGGAGAAGATGGTAGGCCCCTACGACATAGAGCAGATACTTTCCAGGCATCCGGCAGTCTGTGAAGCCGCTGTCATAAGCAAAGCCGGAAAAGGAGGGCAGCCTTTTCTCAAGGCCTTCATAACCCTAACCAGGGCTTTTGCCCCATCAAACCGCCTGAATCAGGAGATACGATCATTTGTTAAGGCAAATCTCTCGCCGGATGCCCCTTTGAAGGAGGTTGAATTCATGGAAACCCTCCCCAGAACCAAGGCTGGTAAACTCTTGAGGCGCGTCTTGAGGGCGAGAGAACTGGGGCTCCCAGGCGGAAATCCGTCCAATATGCACTAGCCCCTTGCCTCGAGCCTGCAGGACAAAACATGAAAATGCTCGATGGAGAGGATACGTTTCCCTATTAATTAGATAAGGAGGGTCCTTAATCAATGAAAGACAATTCACCCAAATGGTATGACGCCCATATTGAACACTACCGAGAGGTTGCTTACATAAAGGGAAGGGATGAGTACGACAGGATCTATGAGTATTCGGTAAGAGACCCTGAAGGCTTTTGGGGTGAGCAGGCTGAGAAGTTAATTTCATGGTATCGTCGCTGGGACAAGGTGCTCAGCTATGATTTCAGCGATGCGAGGGTGGAATGGTTTCAGGGGGCTTTACTGAATGCCAGCTATAACTGTCTCGACCGGCATCTTGATTCCATCGGCGATAAGGTCGCCTTCTATTGGGAGGGAGATAATCCTGATGAGAGGAAGAGCCTTTCATACAGAGACTTATACCATCAGGTTGTAAGGGCGGCAGCGGCCCTTCAGCGTCATGGAGTCAAGAAAGGCGACAGGGTTGTAATCTATCTTCCGATGATACTGGAACTTCCGGTCGCAATGCTTGCCTGTGCGAGGATAGGAGCGATACACAGCGTCGTATTCGGGGGTTTCAGCGCGGAGTCCCTGGCAAACAGAATAAAGGACTGCGGCGCCAAGATCATTATAACGGCAGATGGATCCTTTAGGGCCGGTAAAGCAGTGCCTCTTAAAGCTAACGTAGATGAGGCGGTGGACAACTGCCTTGATGTGGAACGGGTTGTTGTTGTGAGGAGAAACGGTATGGACGTCAGGATGAAAGAGGGGTTGGATATCTGGTGGCATGAAATAACAGATGACCCCACTCTCCCCCAAAGCGTTCCTCCGGAGCAAATGGGCGCGGAAGACCCTCTCTTTATTCTATATACCAGCGGGAGTACCGGCAAACCGAAGGGTGTGGTCCACACTCACGCTGGTTATCTCCTTTATGCTGCAATAACCACCAGATTGGTTTTTGATCTTAAGGATGACGAGGTTTTCTGGTGCACCGCAGACATCGGCTGGGTCACGGGGCATTCCTACGGTGTTTACGGACCGCTGACAAACGGCCTTACAAGCGTGATTTTTGAGGGAGTCCCATCCTATCCAGGTTTTGACCGGTACTGGCAGATAGTGTCCAGATACAGGGTGAACAAGTTCTATACCGCTCCGACGGTCATAAGGTCTCTGGCCAAGGAGGGGGAGGCGCACGTGCAGAAGCACGACATCTCATCTCTCAAGCTTCTCGGCTCTGTCGGCGAGCCGATCAATCCCGAGGCATGGAGATGGTATTATCATTATGTGGGCAGGGACTGGTGTCCCATTATGGATACATGGTGGCAGACAGAAACCGGCGGTCACATGCTTACGCCACTGCCCGGCGTAGCGCCTATCAAACCGGGTTCATGCTCGTTTCCATTTTTTGGTGTTGAGCCGGTCATACTGGATGAGACAGGGGAAAAGGTGCGCTATCCCAATCAGGAGGGGGTTCTTTGCATAAAAAAACCTTGGCCGGGCATGGCTAGAACCATTTATGGAAATCACGATCGTTTCAGGGATACATATTTTTCCATAGCGCCTGGAATGTACTTTACCGGCGATGGGGCCAAGAAGGATGAAGACGGTTATTACTGGATAATAGGCCGCATTGATGACGTTATAAATGTCTCGGGGCATCGCCTTGGAACGGCTGAGGTTGAATCCGCGCTGGTTCTCCATACACGGGTGGCCGAGGCCGCGGTTGTCGGTTACCCTCATCCCCTCAAAGGTCAGGGAATTTACGCCTTTGTCACCCTTAACACGGGAGTGGAAAAATCAGACACTCTAAAAAGGGAACTTATTGCCCTTGTGCGCAAGGAAATTGGGCCTATTGCCACCATTGACATGCTGCAATGGGCAGACGCCCTTCCAAAGACAAGAAGCGGCAAGATAATGCGCCGCATCCTGCAGAAGATAGCGGCCGGAGTGGGCTCTGAACTCGGGGATACCTCCACCATGGCAGATCCTGCGGTCATAGATACCCTCATCAAGGACGCTGTGGCCCTCAAGGAAAAATAGGAGATGCAAGAGCAATCAAGCAACGCTGCCCTGGTTTTGAGCGAAGAGTATCTTGAACACAAGCCGGGGCATACGCATCCTGAGCACCCGAGCAGGTTGGCCTCCATTCACAGGATGATTTCCTCATCTTTCACAGGTGTGTTTTCCGTAATCACACCCGCCCTTGCTACCCTTGAGCAGCTTGAGCTGGTTCATACCCCGACCTATATCAAGAAAGTCATGAAGACCTCCGAGCAGCCCTTTACATCGCTCGCTCCCGATACCCCCGCCAGCCAGAGGACATATCACTGCGCGTGGCTTGCGGTTGGAGGATGCATCAAGGCCTTGGATTCCATACTCTCAGGAGAGTTTGAAGCCTGTTTTGCGCTTGTAAGGCCCCCTGGACACCACGCGCAGAGAGACAGGGCAAGCGGCTTTTGCGTCTTTAACAATCTAGCCGTTGCCGCACGTTACGCAGTAAAGAGGCACGGCCTGAAACGAATCCTTGTAATTGACTGGGATATTCATCACGGGAACGGCATTCAGGATTTTTTCTATGGCGACAATAGCGTTTTTTATTTCTCGACCCATGATCCCTTGCTCTACCCCTATACAGGTACCTTTGAAGAAACAGGAAAGGCAGAAGGGCTCGGATATAACCTGAACGTCCATCTTCCAAGGGACCTTTCGGACGGAGAGTTCCTCTATCTTTACAGTGAGGTCTTGAGTCCCCTCCTCTCGCGGTTTCAACCACAACTTATCCTGGTTGCAGCAGGGTTTGACGCCCATAGAGAAGATCCTATAGGAAGGTCGAGATTGAGCGCCCAAGTTTTCGGGAGCCTTACAGGGATGTTGCTTGAGTTGCGAAAAACGGCTGGAGGCCCCCCCATCCTTTTTTCCCTCGAGGGCGGTTATAATCCGCAGGCTCTTTCGGATTCGGTCAAGGAGACCCTCAAGGCGATGGCTGGAGCTTATCCACAGGACGGAGTCAGAATTGAGAAAAGCGAGAGGGGCATGGATATTCTTTTAAAGGCAATGAGCTACCACAGGAATTATGGGATTTGGACGAACTGATTGAGCACTCAAGGCGGTGTGCTTGTTGACATACCTTGACCGCAATACTTAATATGTATATTGAGGAAGCGATCACAAAGTATTAGGAGTATTTTGTCATCAAGATGGAATGCGGGCAGGTTTTAGGTATTGTTATTGGATCAAGAGGAATGGGAGTGTGAGATGAGGGAAGAAAATAAGAGGGAGAGAAGATGGGGTATCTTGCCGATAATTTTGGGTTTGCTGATAATTTTCGTTATCGTCGTAATGCTTTTGAGCTCAAAAAAACCTGGCCCACTGACTCTTGGGGAGCTTCCAAAGGAAGTAAATGGTGCAGCTTTTATAAAGACAAATAGAATGCTCTTGGAAAAGATGCTGGGAAACTGGATGCCCAATGATTTTTTCTGGCCCACCGCCCTTCTGGATAACATCCCTAATTTTCAGATAGGCCAGCTTGAGGTGGCAAGATACAACGTAAGGGTTATCAGAGACAACCTCTCCAGGATGAGAACCACCGATACAATAGATACCATGGCAGAGGCTGCCTTTACCGCCCTTTCAAACGATCCTTACAGATGGTGGTTCCCGTCGGCTGAAAGCAAATGGAAGGAGGCGGCGGCGCGTCTAGATGACTATATGAAAAATGTCGAGTCGGGTAGATCCTTTTTCTATCCCAGGGCCGACAATCTGGTAGAGCTTCTCCAGCAGTACGCGTCGCTGATGGGGGGAGTAAACACAAGACTTATAAACGCTCCTCCAGACAGAAAAGAGGTTTTGGATGATGGTGAAACGGCGAAAGGTCAGATACCTAAGAGAGTGGAGATAGATATCCCATGGCGTAAGATTGACGACAATTTCTATTATGCCCAGGGGGTTGCCTACGCGCTCTACAATTCCTTTCAGGCGATCAGGAGGGATTTCTTTGCCGTGCTGAGAGACAAGAACTCTACCAAGCTGGTTGACAAGATCCTGGAGAGCCTTGGAAGATGCGACTTTGAGCCCCTATTGGTTCTTAACGGATCTCCCGGCAGCATATTCGCAAACCATTCCCTTAACCTGTCCGGCGTGTTCAACGATGCCAGGCAAAAGGTTGACTCCCTCATAGTCGCCTTGACTCAGGGCTGATATCGTGGTCATCAACTCGGAAGAAATGGCAGGGCGCATTTATGCATGAGATGTCAATCGCTCAGAGTCTCATTGATATTATACGCGATGAGATGACCAAACACCATGTCTCCATCCTTCGCTCCGTAAAAATAAAAATAGGGAAGCTGTCTGCGATAGTACCCGACTCACTCTCATTTTGCTTTGATATCATGGTTCAGGGGAGCGATCTGGCGGGCGCAAGGCTTGTGATGGAGATTGTACCGCTTGAAGGAAGATGCAAGGACTGCGGAAATGCTTTTGAGGTAAAGGAATATGTTTTCGTTTGTCCTTCATGCGGCGGAGGGAATATAGAAACCATTAGAGGGCAGGACCTATCCATCGTGGAGATGGAGGTGGAATGATAAGAGAGGAGCAAATTTGATGAAGATTACCGTAGTTAAAAACATACTTGAAGCCAACGACAGGATAGCCCTTGAGAATCGTAAGCTTTTCGATCAAAAAGGGCTTACCGTCATAAACCTTATGAGTTCCCCTGGAGCGGGCAAGACAAGCCTCCTTGAAAGGACGATAGAAATCCTGAGGGAAGATATGCGTATCGGGGTTATTGAGGGCGATATCCAGTCATCCAAGGATGCTGAGAGGATAGCCAAAAAGGATATCCCTGTGGTTCAGATCAATACGGGCGGGGCATGCCACCTTGACGGCAACATGATCCGCGAGACATTTAACGATATCAACCTTGATGAATTAGATCTTCTCGTTGTTGAAAACGTAGGCAATCTCGTCTGTCCCGCTGAGTTTAAGGTTGGGGAGGATTTCAAGGTCATGATCCTGAGCGTTACCGAGGGAGAGGACAAGCCTGCCAAGTACCCTCTCATGTTCAGAGAGTCAAGGGCCCTTCTCATCAATAAGGTGGATCTCCTGCCTTATCTTGACATAAGCCTTGCAAGCATCCGGGAGGAGGCCCTCAAGGTGAATCCCAACCTCATAATCTTCGAGGTATCCTGCAAGACCGGTGAAGGAATCCGGGAATGGTGTTCCTGGTTAAAGGGCGAAGTCAAGGAGTAAGACTCTTGGGCAGCCGTCGTGCAAAGGCCTTGGTCAAGGGAATCGTCCAGGGAGTCGGTTTCCGGCCTTTCATATATCACCTTGCCTCGCGCTACAGTCTAACAGGATACGTGGCAAATACTTCTCAGGGAGTTGATTTGGAGGTTGAGGGAAGAGAAGATTCCCTCACCTCGTTTTTAAGCGCGATAACTTCTGCCCCCCCTCCCCTTGCCTATATATCTGATTTGAGTTGGGCCTATGTGGCGCCAAGGAATGAACGTGGATTTGTAATAAGGGCCAGTGAGTCAACCGCTGAAAGATCAGTCATCATCTCGCCCGATATGTGCGTATGCGAGGATTGCCTTGCAGAGATGAGGAATCCACGGGACAGACGATACCGTTATCCCTTCATCAACTGCACTAATTGCGGGCCTCGCTATACCATAGTCAAAGATATCCCCTATGACCGTGATTTTACAACCATGAGGGAATTTTTAATGTGCCCTGCCTGTCTGGAAGAATACAACAATCCTTTGGACAGGCGCTTCCACGCCCAGCCGAATGCATGCTGGGACTGCGGTCCAAGGATATCATTACACGACAGAAACGGCCGTAAGATAGAGGCAAATGATCCTGTATTTGAAGCAATAGGGCTCCTTTCAAAGGGGAAAATAGTGGCGATAAAAGGTCTGGGAGGATTTCATCTGGCGGTGGATGCAGAAAATGAAAGCGCCGTTAAAGCTCTCAGAAAGAGAAAAAACAGGGAGGAAAAGCCCTTCGCAGTTATGACGGGGAGCCTGGAGACTGCGGCAGGGATTGGTATTATAGACGATAAGGAAGCCGATATACTCCTATCCCCGCAAAGACCCATAGTCCTGATTCGAAAGCGAAAGGGTCATGGGATTTCGCCAAAGGTCGCCCCAAAAAACTCATATTTCGGAATCATGCTCCCTTATACCCCTATTCACCATCTCCTGATGGATGGTCCCTACCGCGCGCTGGTCATGACAAGCGGTAACAGAAGCGAAGAGCCCATCACCATAACCAATGAGGCGGCCATGAGGGATCTTTCCGACATAGCGGATTTCTTCCTGCTTCATAATAGAGATATTCATCTCCGAAGCGATGATTCGGTTGTGAGGGTGTTTAAGGGGAAACCACAGCATCTAAGAAGGAGCCGCGGTTATGTACCGGTCCCAGTTTTCCTTCCCCCTGATATACCTTTTCTTCCCTGCTCCATCGGGCTGGGAGGAGGGCTCAAGAGTACCGTCTGTCTTCAAAAGGGTGGCCGGGCATTTTTGAGTCAGCACATAGGAGATATGGAGAACCTCGAGACGTTTGAGTTTTTTAAACTCACAATTGACCACTTGAAGAAGATCCTTGAAGCGATGCCGCGGGTAGCCGTCCATGATCTGCATCCCGACTATCTTTCAACCCGGTATGCAGAATCTCTAGAGGGTATTGAGAGCTTGCAGATTCAGCACCATCACGCGCATATAGTAAGCTGTATGGCGGAAAACGGATTTATGGATCCGGTTATAGGCGTTGCGCTTGATGGAACCGGTTACGGCCCGGACAAGACCGTATGGGGAGGGGAGATACTGCTTGCCGACGTTACCTCCTTTAGAAGGATAGGTCATCTCGATCAGGTGCCGCTCCCGGGCGGTGACGCTGCCGCCCGAAACCCATGGCGTATGGCTGTTGTCTATCTCCACAAGGCCTTCGGTGAAGGCTTTGTGGACCTTGATCTCCCATTTATACGAATGATGGATTCAGTCAAGGTGAAAAACATCCTGAGGATGGGAGAGCGCGGACTCAACTCGCCCCTGACTTCAAGCTGCGGCAGGCTTTTCGATGCGGTCTCCGCTATCCTGGGCATAAGGGGCATAAACGCCTATGAGGGACAGGCAGCTATAGAGCTTGAGATGTGCCGCAGCCTAATTTCATGCGAACCTTACCCCTGGATTGTGAGGGATGATGCTGAAGGTTTTATACTGGAAACTGCGCCCATTATAAGGGGCATTGTGGAGGACATCCTTTCGGGCTTTGGGATAAGCCTTGTGAGCGCGAGGTTTCACGCGGCCATCGTGGGCATGGTGAGTGAGGCGGTCACAAAGGTCAGAGACAAAACCGGCCTCTCCACCGTCGCCCTGAGCGGCGGCTGTTTTCAGAACCTGGCGATACTTAAGGGACTCGCGGATCAATTACAAGGAATGGGCTTCAGGGTCATCTTACACACCAAAGTCCCTACCAACGACGGTGGTATCTCGCTCGGACAAGCAGTTTTTGGAGCCTTCAAAGCATCCGGCCACAGAGGCATTTTCTCAGAGCCTAGTCAGGAGCATGCCTTAACATAATGAAATACCTAGACGAATACAGAGACAAAGAGATCTCCCAGGCGATTATGCAAAAGATTAGGCAGACCTCCCGAAGGCCAATTCGACTAATGGAAATATGCGGTACCCATACAATGGCCATATTCAGGCATGGCATAAGGAGCCTTCTGCCCCCAGGGATAGAACTTCTTTCAGGACCGGGCTGTCCCGTGTGCGTTACATCAATGGAGGACATTGATCGCTGCGTGGCCCTTGCAGACGAACCGGGAGTCGTCATAACCACGTTCGGGGATATGATTCGAGTGCCGGGAAGCCGTTCTTCTTTGATGGAAAAGCGCTCCAAAGGCTCCGATGTGCGCATGGTTTATTCCACCTTTGACGCGCTTGATATAGCAAGACGGAACAGCGATAAGAACATAGTATTTCTTGGAGTGGGATTTGAGACTACCGCGCCTACGGTTGCTGCCGCAATAAAGACAGCAGCCGAGGAAGGGTTAAGAAATTTTTTTGTCCTTTCCGCCCATAAGCTTCTGCCTCCGGCCATGGACGCGCTGCTTGCAGGAGGCGATCTGAAAATTGACGGTTTTATCTGCCCCGGCCATGTGACGACCGTAATCGGCACATCATCCTATGAGAGGATAGCTGAGCACTATAAGGTTCCATGCGTAGTGGTGGGATTTGAGCCGGTTGACATCCTGCAGGGGATCATGATGTTGAGCGAGCAGATCGAAAACTGCAGAAGCGATGTGGAGATCCAATATGCAAGAGGGGCAAGCGCCCAGGGCAATAAAAGCGCCATAGCCGCCCTGGAGGAGGTCTTTGTTCCGTGCGATTCCAAATGGAGGGGCCTGGGACTGATTCCCAAGAGCGGCCTCGCCATAAGGGAGAAATTCGCCGTGTTTGATGCTGAAAGGCGTTTTGCGCTTATTGTCCCGGAGGCTGAAGAACCGAAAGGATGCAAGTGCGCGGAGGTCCTCAGAGGAGCAGCTAAACCGGTACAATGCGGTTTCTTTAGAAAGCTCTGCACGCCGAGAACACCTATAGGTCCTTGCATGGTATCAAGCGAGGGAACCTGTGCCGCCTACTTCAAATACCACACTGACCAGCCAAACTAGGCCCTTCTGGGGAAAAGTTTTGAGGCTTCCTACGGGTACTAGACCCGGCCTGTACCTGATTGAGACGCCTCACGGAGGGGTGGTAGTAAAAGATTACGGAACAAAGGGACTTTTTTTTAGAAACACCGTGGGCCGCGTCCTTGTGTTGAGGGAGAAATATGCCTATCAAAGGCTGGGCATTACGGCTGGAGTTCCCATATTCTACGGAGCGACAGATCCATTTTCCCTCTGTCTTGAATTCGTCTCCGGGGTGAGCCTTGAGGAGTTAGAGAAAAACGGAGGCCCCCCTCAGGGACTGTTCTCTTCCCTTGAAAAGCTCGTAGAAGAAATCCATGGGAAGGGCATCGTTCATTGCGATATCAAAAGAGCTGCTAATGTCTTAGTGAGTAAAGAAGGCAGGGTATGGCTCATTGACTGGGCGGCAAGCCTTTCAGCAAGAGAATGCAGAATTTTTCCTCTGAAACATCTTTACCGACGGCTTCTTCTTGACGACAATAAGGCATTGACCAAGTTCAGGCTCAGGTTTGTTCCCCACACTGTTTCATTAAAGGAAATGGAGAATTATCTCAACAGAAGCAATGCTGAGCTTCTTGTGAGGGCGGCAAGAGATCTTTTCAGGACTATTCTGAAGAAGGGGTGCTAGAGCCCGAGCGGGCATCCTGTTCCCTTGAAACCATGACCTTATGGGCGACTCCCCTTCCCAGCGCGAGCCTTGACCCTTTTCTTGCTATGATCACCTGGCCGGCACCGCTGTTGCTTATGACTTCAAGCTTCTCCCCCATCCTCAGACCCATGGCTGCAAGTCTGGTTCTTGCTATCGCCCCTCCTGAGATCTTTCTCACTGTAAGATTCTCTCCCCCCCTCGCCATGGAGAGGGGCACAAGGGCTCTGCGAGGCGGAAGGCACTCATCGCAAATACCATAGATCTCCATCCTGTGCTGCAGCATGTAAAAGCCATTATCAGAGGCTATCTTCTCCTGGAGGGCTTCCAATTCAGGATTATTAAATTCCTTTATCTTTCCGCACTTGGTGCAGATGAGGTGGTCGTGATGGATTCCAAGGTGCCTGTGTTCATATCTTACGGGCTGCCCCTCAAACTCCTTCTTGTGGGCAAAACCCAGTTGAACCATCATCTCCATGCACTGACGGAGAAATTCAGGTTCATACTCATATCCCTCTTTTTGTAAGAGCCGGAAAAGCTCCTCAAGGGTCAGATGCCCTTCAGTCCCCATGAACACATCAATGACATGGAGCCTCTCCTGGAGCATCTCGTCTCCTTCCGATTCAAGCAGCCCTTTGAAGCTGGCCTTTTCGGCTTGATTTATATTTCTCATATCAAGACCTTTTTATGGGTTATCCGGATATTTGTTTGTGCTTCCAGATTATAGATCATCTTTTCAGGAATCCAAGAAATCCCTTTATGCTGTTTGTTATGAGAAATCTTTCTCTTTGCTGCATGGCTCTCTCCATGCGTTTCAGTCCCGAAAGATTTTGATCTCTCTCAAGAAGCTCATCAAGGCACCGGGCCTCGGTAAGGTCGGGAGTCCGGGCAATGAGGCTAAGGATAGTGTCCTTCCAAAGCGCGATCTGCTCCTTGGATCGCGTCAAAAAGGCGTGTGAACCTCTCGTCATTGCCAGGTGAGCAAAATACATCTGCATGTCCGGCAGGTTCAGGAGTTTATCCACGCTTGACAGATAGGTATCGAGGAAGAAGGGCGGTGGTGTGGCTGGTCTCATATAATCGTCCTGGGCAGGGAAATAGTTGCCGCAGGCTTCTCCCGCAAAAAGATGCCCATCATAGACAAAGCTCAAATGATGAGGCGCATGCCCCGGAGTTTCAACAATTTTTAAGCCTTCTACAACAGCATCACTGTGGGATAAGAGTATCTTAGCATCTACAGGAGATGGCTCACCGTAGTACTGCGCAAGGCCTCCAAGAACCTTCATACTGCCCTTCCACAGATCATTGGGATTCAAGAGATGGGGCAATGCCCTTGCGTGGGCAATTGCCCGCGCCATGGGATATGAGCGACTGATAGAAGCAAGGGCACCGGCATGGTCCAGATGGATGTGAGTCAAGAGCACATAATCGAGTCTCTGTACGCCTCTTTCATACATGGAATTCAAAAGGGAATCCGCACTCGCAGCAGGACCCACATCAACAAGGAAATTGAGCCTTCCCCGGATCAAATATGAGCCGATGAAGCCTTCAAAACCTTCCTTTCTCTGTTTTATTTCAATTAGTTCAACCGTCAAATTTCTCTAAGCCCTTCTGCGGATACAAATGCCTGTTAACTAAAGTTACTACCACAGCGCTGCAAAGGCGAATCATTTTTGCTATGTGGACTTCCAACTCTCATTGTTGTAAATTGCGTGCCCAGGTCTTTTTTAGATCATGGCTGATTTTTTTTAATTCCGAGGGTTCGGGGTATGGAAGATCAATTCAGTGTGCTTGTCGCTGAGGACGAGAAGATCTCAAGGACGCTGCTTGAAAAAACGCTTATAAAGGCAGGGTATTCCGTAACAAGCGTTGAGAACGGACGATTGGCAGCGGATTGCTTTAAGGAGTCCTTCTTTCCGATAGTACTTACAGACTGGGTTATGCCTGAGATGGGTGGCCCCGAGCTTTGCCGCACCATCAGAGAAAGAGTTACGCAAGGTTATGTGTATATTATCCTTCTTACTGCAAAAGACAGCAAAGAGGATATTGTTCTAGGTCTGAAGGCCGGGGCCGATGATTATCTGACAAAGCCCTTTCATCCGGCCGAACTTATAGCGCGCCTCAATACCGGAAAGCGTATTGTGAGCCTTGAGCGATCCCTCAAAAAGGCCAATGAGGCCATAAGACTCTTGAGTATCACAGATCCGCTGACAGGATGTTACAATAGAAATTACCTGAATGATTTTTTCCCAAAAGAACTTCAAAGAGCAGTAAGATATCGGCATCCCCTCAGCCTGATCCTATGCGACATAGATCACTTCAAGAATGTCAACGATACCTATGGTCATCTTGTTGGCGATGAGGTCTTGAAGGAATTTGTGGAAAGAATTCGTTCTTCAACCAGAAAAGATGTAGATTGGCTTGGGCGATTTGGCGGAGAGGAGTTTCTGGTGATATTGCCTGAAACAGACGTTGAGAGGGCGCTATGGGTAGCTGAAAGATTGAGGGTTGCCGTCTGCTCTTCACCCCTGGCTCTGGCAAACGATCTCACAATAAGTATAACTGCAAGTTTCGGGGCATCCGGATTTGATCCGGCCAGGGACAAATGGGATATAACCCAGGAGATGCTTCTAAAACAGATAGATTCCTTCCTTTACACAGCTAAGAATGAAGGCCGCAACAGGGTAGTGGGGGGACCGCTTGGGGGATGACATCCTGCTGTACAAACCCAAAAAACCTTTTTTCACATTCCTCATAAGCGCCCAGCGCTCTCGCGGGGGTGCCTTTAAGGGCAATCATTTTTGCCTGCCTGCCTTTGATTATGCCATGCGTACCGGATTCAGCTCCAAGAATGCGCGAGCCGTTTGTTGAGGCAAAGTGAACAATTTTCTCGGGAGATATGCCCGCCTTCAGAAAAAGCCTGATTTCCTGAGCAACAGCCCTGCCATGATCAACTCCGATGCTCCCTGAATCAGTGCCCATGGCTATCGCAACACCCATATCAGCGCCGGATGAAACCTGCTCCAACTGATGCTCAAGGGTTCTTAGCGCAATACGCTTTCCTTTACTCCCATCAGGGAGATTATCCGCAAGGGCCTCCACGGCTCTGAGTGTTGGAATCCAGAATACGCCCCTGTCTCTCATTCTGATGAGATTTTCACGGCCTGCGAAGAATCCGTGTTCAATTGTGTCGCATCCTGCATCCACGGCAATGGAGACAGGCTCATTGCCGTTTGCATGTACCATGACCTTGCGATTTCTTTCGTGCGCGTATTCAAACGCATCTCTCAGTTGATCGCGATCGAATTGAGACCTGCCTGTAGATCCGAATTCTTTCATACTTACCATACCCGAGTTGATAACCTTTAAGTGATCAGATGGTTCCGAGCACCTGGATATGGCCACTTTCAGCGTATCTCCATCATCAGGGGATCTTCCGAGCAGCCTTCCATACCGGCCCTTTGAGTGCCATGCTCGGCCGGCTGATCTGACTATCAGATCATGTGCTCCAGCGCGGCTTTCCTCAATCCGCAATCTCAAGGAGTAGCCGCCGCAGTCTCCGCCATCCCTTATCCCCAGTATCCCGCGTGAGCGATACTCTTTCAGATGATTTACCATGGCCGGTTTGAGTTCGGAATAGGAAGCATCTGCCTGGAACTGCCTTACGCCTTTATCCGTAGCGCCGGAGAGGCACAAATGAACGTGGCAGTCCGCAAGGGGTGGGATCAAGGTCCACTGCGATAGATCCAGCAATGGCGTCTGTGAATGGGCGGGGGGACATTTTTCCCGGGCATCCGTAAGCTCCTCAATAGTTCCCTTTGAGACGGTTATCAAGACGTCTGATGCGGGCGGTTGACCGGAGCCATCAAGGAGCCATCCCGCAAGTATCCGGTATGAAGCAGGTTTCATTTCAGGGAAATATCTTTCCGGGGTTCAAGATGCCCTTTGGATCGAAGAGGGCCTTTATGCGGCGCATCCATTCAAGAGATCTTCCATGTTCTTTTTCCATGAAAATCCTTTTTCCGATGCCGACCCCATGTTCTCCGGTTGCGGTTCCTCCAAGCTCTATGGCTTTTAGAACGATCTTTGAGTTCAACTCCTCAACCATTCGGATCTCGGAGTCAGAGTCCTTTTTGCCCAGAACCACAAGGTGTATATTTCCGTCGCCGGCATGGCTGAAAAGATACCTTGGAAGGGAGGTTTTTCTGGATTCTTCATCGGCAAAGGTGATCATTGATGGAAACATGCTTATCGGAACAGCCACATCCGTGGTCATGATCTTTCTGTCGGGATGGCTGCGGATAATCATCTCCCCAAGGCCATGCCTTGCCCTGAAAAGTTGATCCCTTCTACCCTTGCCGATCCCTGCCTCATACTTGAGGCATCCAGTTTCTTCGCAGATCTCTTGGGCCAGTTCAACCACCTCCTTGAGATATGATATTGAAGGGCCCGCAAATTCGGCAAATAATGCAGGCCCCACACCAATGGATACACCCTGCTCTTTTGAAATAAGCTCCATACACTCAGGTGAAAGGAACTCCAGAGCGGCAGGGTCAAGTCCGGCCCTTCGAATCCCGAAAACGGCGTTTGCCGCGGCCTCGGCAGAAGGAAAGGAGGCAACCGCCGCAGAAAACTCCGCGGGAATTGCCGTGAGTCTGACCGTCGCTTCTACAATGATCCCAAGAGTACCCTCCGACCCGACAAAGACATGCGCCAGATCATAACCGGATGAGGACTTGGAGGCCCTGTTGCCTAGCTCTATTATCTCTCCATCCGCCAGCACAACCTTCAGCCTGAGGATATGGTCCCTCGTAGAACCATAGCGCACCGTTCTGCTTCCGCTTGCGTTATTTCCTATCATGCCCCCGATGGTTGCCCTGGCCCCTGGATCAGGCGGAAAGAAAAGTCCCTTAAGCCTCAAAGCCTCATTCAGGTCTTGATAGACAACACCCGGTTCCAGATCCGCCTGAAAGTCCTCCTGCCTTATACCGATGACCTTGTTCATCATCGAAAAATCAAGCACTATCCCACCGAATACCGGTATGGGATTACCCTCAAGGCTCGATCCCATGCCCCAGGCTGTCACAGGTATCAAGTGATTAGAGGCATATGCAAGTATCCTTGATACCTCTTCGGCGTAAAGAGGCCATATAACTATACCGGGCCTGCAGGCTGTGTGTGAGGATTGGTCCCTTGAATGAAGATCGCAAGAGGACTCGCCGCAGGATATGCGTTGAGGCTCGACGATAGCGCGCAGTTCAGCCTCATGTGTTTGGTTGATAATATAAAAACGCATAGCTAACTCTCAGAAGATGGGTTCAAAAGTCATGCTCTTTGAGTAATGCCCGATCCGGCTTCAAGAAGCGCGAGTCTCACTGTGTTCAGGCCTATCAAGGCCCCTCTTTGCTGGATAGTGGTGATGTCTCCTCCCATCTCCCAGGAAAAGGTCTTGTTTATCCCGGCTCCCTGGGCTGCCGCCGCGGCCTTTACCCTGAAGCCTGGGGCTGATGGCGAAAGGAAACCGAAGACGCCAAGTCCCACATCCGATCCGGATTGACAACAAACGGCTCGGGACATAGCTATGGCGCCTTCTTCTTCCGAGGCCTCCGATATGCGCGCAAAAGACTCCGCCTGCCTTCTTGACGGAATGACTACGCTTGATAATAGACACGAGGAAGGTAATTTATGCATTCTTCCCGCTGCAATACCTCCTGAAAAGGTCTCGGCGATGGAAATATGTCTGCCGGAAGCGGAAAGCATATCCTCAATGACCTTCTCCAGTGTGTCTCCGTCAGAGCCAAAAACTGCTTTGCCGAGTCTTTTGCGTATCTCCTCTTCAACCGGCGCAATCAAAGAGTATGCATGGGCCTTATCTTCAGAGGTAGCCGCGATTCTGATCGTTATCTCTCCTATGGAGGCAAGGAGGCCGATTTCGGGGTTGGCCCCTGGTTTAATGAGATCCCCAATCAGATTATCCACCTTGCTTTCACCCATACCGGCAACCTTAATAACTCGGTACAAAAGCTTTCTTTCTCCCAAATGCAGGAATTCCTTTAAAAGCGGGATGACCTCGGTTGTCATGAGATGCTTAAGCTCCACCGGGACACCAGGGAGGCTTATAATAGGTTTATCGTCCACCATTACCATGAACGCAGGCGCCGTACCAACAGGGTTTTCAATGACACGGCTACCCTCGGGAACATATGCCTGACGCCTGTTGTTTTCGGGCATCTTGTAGCCGGCCTTTTCGAAAATGGCCTTGATCTGTTCCATAAGACCGGGCTTGAATTCAAGGGCTACGCCCGCCATCTGAGCCACGGCCTCCCGGGTCAGGTCATCAAGAGTCGGACCAAGTCCTCCGGTCGTTATGACAAGATCGCATCTTGCAACGGCATCTCTCAAAACAGGAACCATCTCTTCAAGCCTGTCTCCCACGGCTGTTCTATATCGAACCATAACCCCGATATTGCCCATTTCTCGGGCAATATATGAGGTATTTGTATCTTCTATCTGTCCCAGCAAAAGTTCAGTGCCTATTGTCACCACCTCGCAGGAAAGGTGATCATTCATTTTTCATCTCCCTATCTAAACTGCCCTGATAAGGGGCCTTAAGAATCATCGCATCATTCCCACCGAGCCGTGCGGAGCTGCCTTCGTGATCAAGCTTCAAAGCCCCTTTTTCATCATATAACCTTCCGCCGATACTGGTTATATAGCCGTTAGGAAATCTCTTGGTGCTTGTCGCTATTATCAAGTCTCCGGAGGGCCGGCTGATATGAAAACCGTAAGGCGTAGCCTTGTGCACACATTTGGTCGAGTTGTGTCTCAACCTGTTCCAAATGAGCTCACCAAGGAAGTCTCCATTCTCGTCGAAAAAACGGCATGAAATGCGAGGAGTGCTTTCTCCCGGCAGCAGAAAATCTCCCAGGAGATAAAAGCCTAGCGTCGAATCGGGATTCCCGATCAAGAACCCAGGAATCAGCATTCCATTTATGAAGTAGTTGTGGTGGGCTGAAACCACACTTGATTGAGTTAACGCCATGTCTTTAGAGCCTCCTGTTCAGCTCTTCAATAAGAAGGGACACAATCCTGTCAGCGTCCCCGACAATACCGAGATCCGCCACAGAAAATATAGGGGCAGAGGGATCCCGGTTTACAGCTATTACGGTCTCTGATCCCTGGATGCCCGAGGTATATTGCAATGCTCCGGATGTGCCTATGGTAATAAGAAGTCTGGGTCTAACGCTCTTTCCTGTCTGACCGAGGAGTCTTTCTTCTCCAATCCATCCGGCATCAACGGCCGGTCTGGTAGCGCCGACCTCTCCATCAAGAATTTCGGCCAGTTGAAAAAGCTTCTCAAAATTGGCCTTTGAGCCCATGCCCTTACCCCCAACGATTACCACCTTAGCATCTTTCAGTGAGGCTTTATGAGCCCTCTCTTGCCTCCTTCTAATCACCTCAATTTTTCTCGGGGGCAATTCAGGCACAGGAGGGTAAATAAGTTCCGCTATAGCAAAAGGATCATGTGAAAGTTCCCTAAATGTTCCAGGGTGGACTGTGGCCATCTGGGGTCTGTGTTGGGGAGTGATCACGTCCGCCAAAAGATCGCCGCCGAAGGCAGGTGTAGTTTGAACAAAAGCCCCACTCTCTTTGTCTATCTCAAGGGCGACACAGTCAGCGCTCAGTCCTGTCTGGAGTCTCTTAGCAAGCCTTGGAAAAAACTCCCTACCAAAGACAGTAGCTCCCGCAAGGAATATCTCAGGTCTATATATCCCGACCCACGATGCGACAACGGCGGTAAAAAGCTCAACGTCATAATCCTTTAAAGCATGATGATCTGCCGCATAAATCACATCCGCTCCGTGGGCCGCGTATTCCATCACATATTGGCCAATGTCCTCACCAAGCACCACTACCCCCAGGCGTGTATCGAGTTCAGCAGCCAGGGACTTTCCCTTGGCTATAAGCTGAAGCGTTACTCTGTTTTGAAAGTAGTCGCCATAATCCCCAAAAACCCACACCAGACAACTGCCCCTATTCATGCCTCTGGTCCTCATCAACAAGGCTCATTGACTCGAGCTTTCTTAATATCGCCTGCACAAGTTCCTGGGCTTGACCTGTAATGATGTCGCCTTTTATCTTCAGCGGAGTGGCCCTCAGTCTCCACACTCTGGTCGCCGATCCGGCAAGGCCTGTTTCATCGTCTGAGAGACCAAGCTCCTCTTTATCCCAACTAATTATTGAACCTGCTGAAAAGGCGCGCTGGAGGGAACCCAATCCCGGCAGGATTGCGGTTCCCCCTTCTTTCCTTACAGTAAACAACACCGGGCATCCGACGCGGATGGTCTCGATATATCTTTCCCCCATCCTCTTTGCGAGCAAAGTTTGCTCTGATTCAGCCTGAACATCTAATATGCCGCATACCTGGGCGATGCCAAGCTCCTCCGCAACCTGCGGACCTACATGCCCAGTGTCGCTGTCTATGGTATTATTCCCGCAAAATATGATGGAGGGAGCCGGATCCAATCTTGAGATAGCCTTTGAAAGCACATGCGATGTCGCAAGTGTATCAGCGCCCGCAAACGCATGATCCGTAAGAAGGATACCACGATCTGCCCCAGCCGCAAGCGCCTCGCGCAAGGCCTCTTCGCTCTGGGGAGGACCCATTGTAATGACCGTCACGGTTCCTCCAATCTTGCTCTTTAATGCCATCGCCAGCGAGAGAGCCTGGTAGTCTGAGGGATTTATGATATTCTGCACCCCCTCCCGGACAACCGTCATTCTTTCTCGATCTATCCTTACGGCCGCAATATCAGGCACTTGTTTTATGCAGATTGCAATATGCATTCTATCTTCCCGGATTGTCGGAAAATAATAGCATTTCCTTGTCCTTATTTCAGTAAAGCACGGGAGATCACCATTCGCTGAACCTCTGATGTCCCCTCGTAGATCTCGCAAACCTTGGCATCCCTGTAAAATCGCTCAATAGGGTATGCCTTTGTATAACCATATCCTCCATGGATCTGGAGCCCCAAACGCGCAGCCTCCACTGCGGCTTCGCTTGCAAGAAGCTTCGCCATTGCCGATTGCTTGCCGTGGTCGAGCCCTTTCTCTCTAAGGCTGGCCGCGCGATACACAAGGAGCCTTGCCGCCTCTGTCTTGGCAGCCATATCAGCAAGCATCCCCTGTATCGCTCCCTGCTCTGATATGCTTCTGCCAAATTGTATTCTCTGCTTTGCGTAAAGGATGGATGCGTCAAGGCAGCCCTGGGCTATCCCAACCGCCTGAGCGCCAATTCCTATGCGGCCTCCGTGCAGCGTGGAAATGGCAATACTCATGCCCTGCCCTTCCCCGCCGAGACGATTTTCGGATGGAACTATGCAATCATTAAGGGATATGGAACAGACCGGATTTCCTCTCATTCCCATGAGTTCCTCCGGCCGCCCTTTTTCCAATCCTTTACGTTCCGATTCCACGATAAAAAGCGTGAAGGACTTCTTGCCTGACTCAGATACAATGCCTGAAAATATAAGGTTAACGCCCGATACTCCGCCGTTTGTGACAAATATCTTTGTGCCGTTAAGGACATAGTTACTGCCGTCCCAGAGGGCTGTAGTCTCAAGGGCTGAAGCGTCAGAACCGGCATTAGGCTCTGTGAGGCAGAATGTTCCAATAGAATCGCCAGCGGCCATCGGGCGGATAAAATTTTCTTTCTGATAATCATCACCGTAGATATGCAATGGATAGAGCGCGACCCCATTATGCACCGAAATGCACAGCCCCATAGCCGGGCTCACTCTTGATACCTCCTCAATCACGATGCAGGCGCTCACGGCGTCCAGGCCGGCGCCGCCCAGGTCTTTAGGTATCTCCAGGCCGAAGTATTGCTTGGCTGCTACAAAGGAACGCCATTCTTTTGGAAATCTTCCGGTTCTGTCCATCTCTGCAGTAAGAGGGGCCAGGAAGTTCTCCGCATCGGACCTGACGGTCCTGCGGATCACGACCTGTTTCATATTCGGCTCAAGGTTCATCCTTACAGGCCTCTTCTTTGGGCGGCTTCATCATAAAAGCAAAAAAAACACCTCTCGAGCGCAGTGGTTACAAATGGTGTTTGAAACTATTGCTAATCCATCAAGAGAGACTTAGGCCGGCGCTGTTGCCTGCCTATCAACATGCCAATTAGAAGTCCGCACAGCAGAACGAGAGCCCCAGCAAGAAACCATATCCTCCTTTCGGATGACTTCAATTTATCGCTCTCCTTTGAAAGTCTCTCAAGTTCCTGGCTGCACCTCTCAAAGTTCTCCTGGGCTATCCCGTAAGATTCCTTTACCTTCAGATAGCTTCTAGACTCATTAAGGAGCCCTTCATAGTCAGTCTTCATTTTTCTGAGTGCCTCGGTTCCTTCCTTTAACTGTCTTTGAAGCACTTCTTCCTTAACCTCCGCCGTCTTCGAACTGTCTTCAAGAGGTTTGAGCCTATCTTTAAGGGAGCTGTTTTCCTTTTCCAGAGCACTGAACTGGATAGCCCATGGGGCACGATTCATGAGATATCTGGAGAGAACCCATCCCTCAATAGGAGATCCGTCCCTTCCTCCTGTCCTTATTCGGCTCCAGCCTGTCTGGGATTCCAGTACCTCTGTTGGAGCTCCTGATTTCAGCATTGCAATTATTCTGTTCTCAGTGCTGGGGCCTGTGCGGAGAGGCGCCTCAAGGTTGTCGCTGATATAGGCCCTGTTTTGAGCTGCTGCAAATGAAGCTGCAGCAAGCATTACAAGGGCTAATATGGCTACCCGGTATATAGTCATTGAAACAGGATAACTCCTTTTTAAAAGAATCAGATAGTTCCACTAACAGTCATGCCCGAATGGGGCACAACGAAACATGAAAATGGCGCATGTCATTCCGGACTCGATCCGGAACCCAGGTGCGAAGGACTGGATAGCGGCCTACGCCGCTATGACTGTCCATTTTCATATAAACCCCCCAAGCCTGTGAGGCAGAACGAAAAGTGATCTTTAAGCTGGAGGCATTTCATATGAAGGTCTTATAATTTACATGTCCTTAAACTTCTTTACAACCCGTATCTCGGAAATCCTGGTTTCGGGGTATTGCCCTGATGTATCTTTCTCCAGGTATTTCAGCATGTCCCACAATGTATTTAAGGCGACCGACACGGCAACAAGGGCCTCCATTTCAACCCCGGTACGAGCGTGTGCCACAACTTTGCAAGTGGTAAGGATTCCTGTATCGTCCATATCGAAGGCGACTTCAACCAGATCGAGAGCTATCTGGTGGCAATGGGGGATGAGAAGGTGGGTTTGCTTTGCCGCGGTCATGGCCGCTACCTCTGCTACTGGGAAAGGGTCCCCCTTTCTCACGGCCCCGCGCTTTATGACTTCAATGGTTGAGGTTTGAAGCACTATCTTTCCTGTTGCCACAGCCTCCCTGCGTACAATCGGCTTGGCTCCTACATCAATCATTCCCATTTGCAAGTCTCCTTCCAAGTAACTTCGCGCAGTTGCTATTTGACAAAGGGCCGCCACAAGCGAGGTTACCCGCTAATCCTTAAATATTTCTTTCTTCTTAACCGCCTCGCTCTTAATACGATTTACGGCAGACTCGAGAGCAGGGAACACGTTTTCCCTGATATCTCCTCCTACAGTCACTACCAGGATATCTTCACCCGTGTGGAGCCTGCCTTCGTTGAAATCTACAAATACCTTAACTATACCTTCTAACTTCTCAACATCACATATTATGTTGTTTATTGTTGCATGATCATAAGTGACCTCGACAGCCGTAACATCTCCACCGGACGATCTTGAGTTACCGCGCACGACACCCAGATGCGTTACAATCATTCCCATTCTGTGAAAAGCCGGATCGTTCCTGAATAGACCAACGATCTCTGAAAGGTCAAAACGTTTTGCCATATCTCCTCCCTAAGCAATCACGCGGGGGCTCTCGAAACCATTTCAGACTGCAAGGCTGCTTAATCCATTCCCAGGTGATAGGATGCAATCTTCCATTTTCTGTATTCTCTATTGGAGGTCGTCTTCCTCTCCGTCAAGTTTGAAAAGTTTTCTGGTCAAATCCAGATATGCTGGTGACGATGACCTGGAGATAGTCCTTTTAAGAAATACGATGGGGTCGTTTACGAGCTTATCAGAGATGGATCTTGCCATGACAAACATCGCCTCTCGCTGAGACTCGCTCATTGATGATAACGCCCCGGAGCTCTTTTTGAATTCGTTTTCAAGAATTCCTTCCGCCTTTTTTCTTAAATCAACAATAGTTGGCACAACAGAGAGGGTTTCAAGCCACTTCTGGAACTTCTCCACCTCTTCCTGAACGATTCTTTCCGCTTTAAGTGATTCCTGTTTTCTCTGTGTAATGTTGTGCTCCACAACCCCCTTGAGATCATCTATGTCATATACATAGACATTGGGCAGTTTATTAATCTTGGGATCAATGTCTCGGGGTACGGCGATGTCAATAAAGAATAAGGGCCGGTTTCGCCTTTTTCTCAGGCACCCCTTGACCATCTCATATCCGATGATGGGTTCCGGAGCTCCGGTGGAGGCGACAACTATATCGGCATCTACAAGACAGGCTTCTATTTCGCTAAATGATATGGCATGTCCACCGAATGCCTCCGCTAGGTTCATAGCTCTTGAAAAAGTGCGGTTGGCGACGATGATTTCTGAGATGCCGTGTGTTCTGAGATGCCTCGCAGCCAGTTCAGCCATTTCTCCCGCGCCAATCAGAAGGACCTTCTTTCCCTCAAGTATATGGAATATCTTCCTCGCAAGCTCTACCGCCGCATAGCTCACTGACACAGCAGACTCGGAGATACCTGTTTCAGTTCGAACCCGCTTAGCCACCCTGAAGGCCCTGTGCATAAGCCTGTTCAAAATGACGCCGGAGGTCTTATTTCTGACTGCGAGGGCGTAGGCCTGCTTAACCTGGCCGAGTATCTGAGGCTCTCCCACCATCATTGAATCGAGGCTTGATGCCACTCTGAAAAGATGCCTGATGGCTTCCGCATCCTCATACGAATAAATACTGGATTCCAGCTCGTTACTTGACCTCCCGCCCAGTTCGCACATTATGCTGAGTATGGCAACCCCGGCTGAATGGGAGTCCTCGGTTGCTGCGAATGCTTCAACCCTGTTGCATGTCGAAATGAAAAGGCACTCTCCGATAGAGGGCACTTGTTTCATAGCCACCAAGGCCTTTTCGGAATTCGATGCGTCGGATGCCAGGCACTCCCTTAGCGCAACGGGCGCAGTTTCATGGTTCATGCCCAGGTTTATTATGCGGCTCATAGCCCTCTTTTCTCTCCCAGGCTCCCAAAGCTGTGGTATCCCCCCATCCACAGGCTGACTACAAGGAAGGTGAAGATCAGCAGCGTGAAGCAGCCTATAGACATGATGGCCGCCCTCCTGCCCCGCCACCCTATTGCAACCCTCTCGTGTATCAGTGCCGCATAGGCGAGCCACGTAACAAAAGACCACACTTCCTTGGGGTCCCATTGCCAGTAAGTACCAAGAGCGTATTGAGCATAAATAGAACCGCTTATCATCCCGACCGTGAGAAGGGGAAAGCCGGTAATGAGGGATTGGTAATTGATTGAGTCAATGGTAGCGAGCGATGGGAGTCTGCTGTAAAAGGTTCCCAATTTCTTTTCCTTTATGTAGTGCTCCTGAAAAAGATACATTATCGAGCCGAGGAAATTGATGGCGAACAGCCCGTTCCCAAGAAAGATGGTGCCAACGTGAATCGTAAGCCACAGACTCTTGAAACCCTCGCCTGCCGGAGCATCACTCCAGCTCATTGCGGATGATATGATCATGAAAAAAGCGGCGAAAGGCGCAGCAAATGATCCGAGCACCATGAGCCCATATTTCAGGTGGAGAAGAAGATAAGCCAGCACTATGCTCCATGAGAATAATGATAGAGCTGAACTCAGATCAAGGACAGGTGTCCCGCCGATCAAGATGTATCTAAGGATAAGAAATACTGTATGCAGGAGGAATCCGCATAAAAGGGTCCAGTAGGAAATTCTGAAAACACACTTTTGCTGTGTTACGAGAAAGACAATAAACCCTCCTGCGGAGAGCAAATGAAGCCACAGGGAGATCTTGAAAACTATGTAAATCATAGCAAGCCCCCTTGTTCAAAGGAGAGAGAAAGCAGATCCTTATACTCCACTGCGTCCGGGACTATTTCCTCCAAAACCTGGGATGCCCGCGCCATATCCCCCACTGCAAAGGCGTTCAAAAGCTCAGAGTCCACGATAGATTGAAAAATGGATGAGTTATGTTCCTGTGTATAGTTCAGCCCTAGTACCCGCTCCCTCAAAGCGCCCATGAAAGATAAGAAAATCGAGTATTCTTCCCCGAATTGCCCTTGAAGTACTTCTCTTAGTCTTTTCGCCAGGGCCGGACTTTTCCCCGAGGTTGAAACTGCCAACAGCAGGTCACCTCGCCTTACAATGCTGGGCACAATAAATGTGCAGTCCCTGGGCTGATCAACCGCATTTACAAGGATGCTTTTTGCCTTTGCACAAGAACTCACCCTGTGATTAAGCGCTGGGTCGTTCGTTGCAGCTATAACGAGGGAAATGCCATCAAGATGGCTCTCCTCAAAAGTCATCCCAATCATCTTTATCTTTCCTGTGTCTGTCAGATAGGACAGGTGAGCTGTGCATTCCATTGCAACCAGCGAAACGCAAGCACCAGCCTCAAGAAGGCCTTCCACCTTTCTTTCAGATACTTTTCCGCCGCCTACAACCAGAACTTTCATTCCCCCTAACTGAATCAGGACAGGATAATACGCCATTTTAAGGAGCCTTTCGGAAATAAGTTATCTCAAGCAACGGCATGGGGCCCCCAGACACCATTTTCTGTCGGACGTCTGTATGCTCAATGCCCCTTGACAAGCTGGAGCCGCTCAATCGCAGGAAACAAATCAAGACGCCTTTCTCACCCATCCATTACCGCCTATTTGCAGCTTCTCCATACCATCAATCAGCCAACAGTTCCAGCTCTAGAAAACACTCAGACATATCTGTCAGCCAGCTCATCAATGAAGCGCTCAAGACCTTGAGCTCCTTCCTTAAGATTGATTTCACTCATCAGGCCCTTGATTTTCATGTAGGTCAGTTCGTCGTTTTTGAGGTCTGCCGGACTGCGATATGCACCGGCCCTGCGACCTATCCTGTAAATCACTCGATCTGCCGGATCAAGGCGCTCAAACGCCGCTATGGCCTCAAGCATCCTGGGCTTGTCATCCGGAAGCTTTCCTGACACATCCTCCAGAAGGTTCATGATATGATCGCTGGTAACCGTACTGGTAATTCCATCCAGAGTTTCGATGATAAGCCTTATCTCCTTAACCACCATTTCATCTGTCATGGGGCGGAACTCACCAGACTCGACCTTGCCGTAAAGGGGTATGGATGGAGGTATCCTCAGGCTTCTGAGTCTTATGAAATGAGGGTTGATCCTGTTAAGGACCCTCGCGGTCTCTATCGCGTGCTCGCGCCACATCGCGGTTCCCCCAAGGCCTGGCATAACATACTCGGACAACTCCATCCCAGCGTCAATTACCAGCCTCCCGGCAGTAATGTGCTGTTCGGCGCTAACTCCCTTTCTCATGAATTTCAACAAAGGATCATATCCGCTTTCCAGCCCTATATGCACTCTATTAAGGCCGGCATCGCGTATCTGTTTTAGGGATTCTAAGGACTTTCGAACAATGGTTCTGGACCTGGAGTAGGTGGTAATCCTTTTTATGCCGGGCAAGGAATCCTTCAGGCACTTCAAGACATCTACAAGATCCGAAGTCTTCATTACAAAATTGTCGGCATCCTGGAGGAATACCGCCCCAGTTCCATAAAACAGCCAAGCTGCTACAGCCTTATATGATTCACTGTAGGAGTCGTCGGCGAAAATATTTCTGACGACCTGTTCGTCCACAGCACCGCTTGATCCCATTTTCAAGGAAATGCCTTTTATGTCGGATGCGATAGCCTTTGCGGCTTTGATATCTTTCTTGATTTCTTCAACCGGCCTTAAAGAGAATTTCTTTCCTTTATACACGGGGCAGAACAGGCACTGATTCCATGGGCAGTTCCTCGTGACTCTGATAAGGAGGCTTTGCGCTTCACTGGGCGGTCTTATAGGGCCCTGCTCGAAACTAAGGTTTCCTGTTTCCATACATCTCTTCAACCTCGTCATAATGAAAACTTTTTACTCACTGCCTTAAACTATATAGCATAACGCGCTAAACTCAATCCTGATTAGAAGATTTACTCGTTCAACCCATAAACGCCTGCGTCTCTGTCCCCCTTCATTCATGTGAATCCGGGGTCAGTTGCTGAGTATAATTCCCGGGTGACGGCAGTTAGTGACCACCGGCAAAGCCGGTGGCTTTCAAAACCGTGAACCGCTCAAAGCGGTATGTTGAAAAGATTCTCTGACCGCCATTTGGTGGTCAACTACCGTCAACTTGCCTTGAATAGCGATATTTGCTCGATTCTCTGGTCTTCCTT
>JBGSUA010000218.1:0-2924 GCA_041753575.1 Desulfatiglandaceae bacterium | reverse complement strand
CCTGAGCATCGCCAATTTTTCAGCACTGAGCCGCAGTGTCGTGTCTGCGTTCGGTATACATGGGGCCGACAAGGCGGGAAAGGTCAGTATTGTTTTTAAGTTTTACATGAGGCTTGCCTTAATGGGCATTCTCATCTGTATCCTGGTGGGCACTTCGTTGGTCAGTCCGATTGGACTTGCTATCGGTCTTTCAACAGTGGTATTGAATATCGTTGTTTTAGGGATTGTTAGGGCTTGCAATTTTTCATCGCGGGAGGCTACTTAGCACATGCATCACCCTATTTTCTTTATTGATTCCTTTCTAAAGGCTATAGGATTCGAAAACGCTTCGGCCTATTCTCATGTCACGCATTCATGGCTTGTTATGCTGATTCTGATCGTCAGCGCAGTATTGTTTGTCAAAGGCATCCAGCTTGTCCCTACGAAAGGGCAGAATTTTTTTGAAGTGCTCATTGACGGCCTCGAAAAATTTATGGTTGAGATCACCGGACCTGAGGGACGCTTCTTTTTCCCTTTCATCGGAACTGTATTCCTCTATATTCTAGTCTCAAACCTTATTGGTCTCATACCAGGTCTCAATTCACCGACGGCAAACCTGAACACCACGCTTTCCATGGCTCTGTGCACATTTGTTTATACTCATATTATCGGATTCAAGTTTCACGGAGCAAAGTATATAAAGCATTTCCTGGGGCCTGTGTGGTGGTTGGCGCCTCTTATGCTGCCGATAGAACTGATCGGGCACTTAGCGCGCATAATGTCCCTGAGCGTGAGGCTTTTCGGTAACATCTTCGGAAAAGAGATGGTTCTTTCCATCCTTTTCGGCCTTGCCGGGCTTTATCTGGCGCCTCTGCCCATACTTTTTCTAGGTATTCTGGTCAGTTTTATTCAGGCGCTGGTTTTTATGCTGCTTTCCATAATGTACTTTGTGGGCTCTATGGAGCACGCCCACTAACGACTGGGAAGAGTTCCGGATTTTAGGATTTTTGAAAAACGAGTTTATGGAGGAAGGCCATAATATCTAAAAAAGGAGGAGTTTTTTATGTCTAGGAAAAGGTTGATTGGTATTATTTCTGCGGTGCTTTTGTTGAGTTCGGCTACCATGGCGTTTGCTGCCGGCGATCCCCAGGTCCAGTCTGCCGGACTTTGGGTTTTCTTCGGTATTGCGATAGCCTGCGGCTTCGGCATCGGAGTTGCGGCCCTCGGTACCGGCCTCGGCATGGGTAACGCAATCAACGGCGCGCTTCAGGGAACTGCAAGGAATCCTGAAGCCGGCGGCAAGATCATGACCACCATGATCATCGGTCTTGCTCTGATTGAGTCACTTTGTATCTATGCCCTGGTTATCTGCTTCATTCTTGTCTTCAAGATTCCCGACATGGGCGCCTTATTTCAACAGATTATTAAGTAAATGGGCGGCCACTAAAGGAGACTTTGAAAAATGGGCCTCTTGAGGGGGCCCATTTTTTTAAGAGTACATGTGCTTTTTTTCACAATGTTTGCCCTTTCAGCAAAGCGACATCCTTGTAAGGAGACCATGAGCGGATCCCCAAAGGTCCCAAAGCCGACAATTGAAAGGCTAGCCATCTATTCAAGACCGCTTGAGGACCTTCTGGAGACTGGTTCGCCTGTAGTTTCTTCGGAGCGGCTTGCAATTCTTTGCGGCGTCAACCCTGCCCAGGTAAGGAAAGACCTGGCTTATTTCGGAGAGTTCGGAATTAGGGGCCTCGGCTACGAGGTGAAGGAACTGCTGATGGCCGTCAGGGCAATACTCGCCACTGACCGCCTCTGGAATCTCTGCATAGTAGGCATGGGAAATCTCGGCAGAGCCCTTGTTGAAAATGAAAACTTCAAGAGGAGAGGCTATATCTTTGTTGCGGCCTTTGATGCTGACAACCGAAAGGTGGGGGAAAGACTTTCATGCGGTCTGACGATAGAGCCTGTGTCCGGAATAAAAGATATTGTTTCAAAACTTCATGTGGATATCGGGGTTATTGCTACGCCCCAGGAGGGCGCGCAGCGTGCGGCAGACCTCCTCATTGACGCCGGGGTCAAGTCCCTACTTAATTTTACTCCAGCCCGAGTCAGGGTGCCCGCATCGTGTTATTTGGAGAACGAGGATATCGGTCTAAAACTGGAAAACCTCGCCTATCACCTTACAAGGATAAGGGGCGCGAGGGCGGCGAGATAAAAATTGCCAGGCCGCAGGGTATGGAGTGGAGAATGATGAATGCGGAATGAGGAATGATGAATTATGAATGCGGCAGCGCCTGCGGCGCATTATTTGTATGTATGGTGCCGTCAACCTAACCCCTAGTCCCCGATTCCTCATTTAAGTTTATCAGCAAGATACCGGCCTGTGAATGAGGCCTTGTTGGAGGCAATCTGCTCAGGAGTTCCCGCGGCGACTAAGTAGCCGCCTTCATCCCCGCCTTCGGGCCCAAGGTCAATAATGTAGTCTGCGGTCTTTATTATATCGAGGTTATGCTCGATAACCACAACGGTATTCTTCATGGCCACCAGACGGTCGAGTACCTCTAAAAGTTTCTGGATGTCCACAAAATGAAGTCCTGTTGTGGGCTCATCCAGAAGATAGATCGCCTCCCCGCGGGTCTTCTTGCTCAGCTCTCTTGCCAGCTTTATCCTCTGGGCCTCTCCGCCCGAGAGGGTGTTTGCCTGCTGGCCCAGCCGCACGTATCCAAGACCTACATCGGCAAGCGTCATAAGTTTGGACTTCAAGGCGGGTATCCTGTCAAAAAAACTCAGCGCTTCATTAACCGTCATGTTAAGGACATCGGCGATGGTGAAGCCCCTGTAGCGGATCTCCAGGGTGTCTCTATTATATCTGAGTCCTCCGCAAGCGTCGCAGGTAACATAGGCATCCGGGAGAAACAGCATTTCAATCCTTATTATGCCGTCTCCCT
>JBGSUA010000217.1:0-4408 GCA_041753575.1 Desulfatiglandaceae bacterium | reverse complement strand
CCTCAGGGCCATAAATGAAGCTATCCGGGAAGAAATGGAAAGAGACAAGGATGTCTTCCTGATTGGAGAGGATGTCGGAGGTCCTGGTGGTTCTTTCGGAGCCAGCCGAGGGCTTGTTGAACTTTTCGGGCCCAGGAGGGTTGTTGATACGCCCATAAGCGAGTCGGGCATAGTTGGGTTGGCTGCCGGTGCTGCCGTCTGCGGGCTTCGTCCGGTTGTGGAGATCATGTTTATGGATTTTATGACTGTCTGTATGGATGCAATAGTAAACCAAGCAGCCAAAATGCGATATATGTTCGGCAGCCAGTACGGGATTCCCCTTGTAATAAGGACACCTGCGGGGGGAGGTCTCAATGCCGGCCCTCAGCATTCCCAGTGCCTGGAAGCCTGGTTTGCGCACGTTCCGGGGCTTAAGGTGGTCATGCCTGCTACTCCTTATGATGTCAAGGGCCTCTTGAAGTCAGCAATACGAGACGACAATCCTGTAATTGTGGTTGAAAACAAGGCCCTGCACGCCATGAAGGGAGGCATCCCCGAGGAGGAATACCTCGTGCCTATTGGTAAGGCCGATGTCAAGCGATCAGGAAGGGATGTTACAATTGTAGCCGTTTCGCGCATGGTGCATGAGTCTTTAAAGGCGGCTGACGCGCTGGAGAAGGAAGGTGTCAGCGTGGAAGTCCTTGATCTGCGTTCTATTTCCCCCTGGGATAAGCCTGCTGTCTTTGAGTCAGTCTCCAAGACACACCGCCTCGTGATCGCCCACGAGGCAGTAAAGAGCTTCGGCATAGGGGCGGAGGTGGCGGCAACGGTTTCGGAAGAATTGATCCATGAACTGGATGCGCCTGTCATAAGGGTTGGCGCGCCATTTGTGCCGGTACCTTTCAGTTTGGAGAAATCCTATCTGCCAAGTTCGGATGATGTCTTAAAGGCGGTAAGAAAAACACTGGAAAGATCTCTATAACGGGAGGAATAAAGGGCCATGAAGGCGGCTGTCTGGCATAAGCAGGGTGATATTAGAGTGGAGGATGTCCCGGCCCCGGCGCCTGGTTCGGGCCAGGTCAAGCTGGCTGTAAAGGTTTGCGGCATCTGCGGATCAGATCTCCATGAATTCAGGAGCGGGCCGTTTCTGATCCCCCGAAAGCCTCATCCCCTTACCGGGAGGGCGGGGGGGCCGATGATACTTGGCCATGAGTTTTCAGGTGAAATATCGGAGCTTGGGAAGGATGTCCATGGCTGGCGTTTGGGTGAAAGGGTAGCGGTCAATCCGCTTATCTACTGCGGGCATTGCCACTATTGTCTGCGCGGTGAACACGTCATGTGCACCAGCCTTGGGACTTACGGCCTAGCAACCGACGGGGCCTTTGCGGAATATGGCGTTTTTTCGGAGCGATCTCTCCTGAGGCTTCCTGATTCGGTGACGGATGACATGGGTGCCTTTGTGGAGCCTCTTGCGGTAGCCCTGCATGCCGTCAACAGAAGCGGCATGAAGCTTGGTGATTCAGTGGCGGTAGTAGGTGCCGGCCCTATAGGCCTTCTGGTCATGCAGGCGGCAAGGGCAGCCGGAGCAAGGCAGGTGTTCGTGGTGGAGCCGATCGAGGTCCGACGGAATCTCGCAATGAGTACAGGAGCCGGCGCGGTTTTTGATCCTCTAAAAGATGATCCGGGCGCAGCGATTGGTTCCCTTACTGAAGGACTGCGGGCGGACGTGGCCTTTGACTGTGTAGGGACCCAGGCATCCTTTGACACGGCAGTGAAATCAACAGGCAGGCGAGCCCGTATCTGTGTGGTGGGGCTAGCCCTTAAACCGGTGGAGGTCCCCTTCATAAGGCTGTGGGGCCATGAAAAGGAAATAACCTTCAGCAGCGGATATGAGAATGAGTTCCCTGCCGCCATATCACTTCTTGCGGATGGCCGGGTGAAGGTTGATTTGCTCGTTTCCGCCAGAATCAGGCTTGAAAAACTGGTGGAGGACGGGATCAAGCCTCTCCTTGAAAGGGGAGCTGAGTATGTGAAGGTGCTTGTGTATCCATGAAGGAGGAACTTCGTATGCGGGATCTTCCATATTTTGACCTGGGTGGAAAGGTCGCTTTAGTTACCGGCGGAGCCACAGGAATAGGTCGCGGGATCGCTGAAGGTCTTGCGGATGCCGGAGCGTCTGTGGTCATAGCCGCCAGAAGACTGGAGGCCTGTGAAAAGGCATGCCGCGAGATCCATGAAAGGACGGGCGCGACCATGCTGGCCATTCGCTGCGATATCACCAGCAGGGGTGATGTAGACGCGCTCTTGAAGGGCGTAATGGGGTTCTCCGGCCGGATAGATATACTGGTCAACAACTCCGGGGTGGGCGGAAGCGAGAAACCGGTGCTCCAGATGGAGGATAAAGACTGGCATGAGGTGATCGCAACCAATCTCTCCTCTGTCTTCTTTCTGTCCAGGGCAGCAGCCGGGGTCATGGCCGAAAGGGGCGAAGGCGGAAAGATCATCAATGTTGTTTCCATTGGAGCTCTAATAGCATGGCCCAATATGTCCGCCTACTGCGCCAGCAAAGGCGGTTGTCTTCAGCTCACCAAGACCATGGCCCTGGAATGGGCCAAGTATGATATCCAGGTTAACGCGATATTACCGGGTTATTTTGAAACCCCTATGAATCGGGAATTTTTCTACAGTGAGGCAGGCAAGAGAGCAATTGCGACAAGTATTCCGGCCAAGCGGATCGCCAACATTGATGAGATACGCGGTGTAGCTGTTCTCCTTGCCTCCAGGGCGTCAAGCTTTATGACAGGATCGGCGGTTGTGGTGGATGGCGGCCAGACCTGCTGGTGATAAGAGGCCGCTGCGACTACAGACAGGATAGGGAAAATGCAAACATATAACACCATAAGAAAAGACAAGAAGGACGGGATAGGATATCTAGTTCTTTCAAGGCCCCATGTTCGCAATGCAATAAACCAGGAGATGATTGATGAGATTCAGGATGCCCTTCGAGAGATTGAGAAGGATCCGGAAATAATGGTCCTGGTGATTACAGGGGAAGGCAAGGCCTTTCAGGCGGGAGCAGATATCGGTGAATTAAGCAAAATGAAACCCATGGATATCCTAAGGTGGAACGAGGGGATAGTTAGGATAAATTCTGCGATTGAAAAACTGAGACAACCTGTAATTGCCGCTATAAACGGCCCCGCTATGGGAGGAGGACTTGAAATTGCCCTTGCCTGTACTCTGAGAGTGATGGCTGAATCAGCCAGGGTGGGGCTCCCCGAGGTTAAACTTGGAATTATTCCCGGCACCGGCGGCACGCAGCGTCTTCCCCGCCTGATTGGAAAGGCAAAGGCGGCCGAGATGCTCCTTACGGGAGATTCAGTGTCCTCCAAGGAGGCTCTGGAGATGGGGCTTGTCAACAGGGTAGTGCCTGACTCGGCATCGGTCACGGCCGCAGAAGAGCTTGCGCGGCGTATCATGGCCAATGCCCCTGTCGCGATAGAGATGACAAAAGACGCCCTCGAGGTGGGAAAGGATCTTCCCCTTGAGCACGCGGTGCAGTATTCCCAGAAAAACTGCGTTACCTGTTTCAGCACTGATGACATGAGGGAGGGAATGGCTGCGTTTCTCGAGAAACGCCCGGCCCGTTTCCAGGGAAGATAAGGGGGAAAAGCAAATGCCTTTAGAAATAATAATGCCTAAGCTGGGCCTTACGATGACCGAGGGCATTATAGTTGAATGGAGAAAAAAGCAGGGTGACCAGGTCAGACGCGGAGATATTCTCTTCATCCTTGAGACTGAGAAGGTCACCTATGAGGTGGAAGCGCCCGATGAAGGGATAATGGGCCCTATACTGGTAAAGGAAAAAGAGACGGTCCCGGTAGGAGGGCTGGTGGCTTACCTGCTAAGACCCGGGGAGAGTGCCGAGGCGCTTAAACCGCCAGCGGGAGGACAAGGAAGACCAGTGCAGAAACCAACCGGGCCGCCGGAAGCAGGCATTGAACCGGCCGGAGTCCGTACTGAAATATCCTCCGGCAGGGCCAAGGCATCTCCTTACGCCAAAACACTGGCACGTTCCATGGGCGTTGATCTTGGAGAGGTTCGCGGCACCGGTCCGGACGGGATTATCATTGCTGAAGACGTTCGAAGCGGGGTCTCTGTTAAGGAGTCAGGATTCAGGGACGTCAAAACTGCCGAAGCGGCTCTAATAGACGGAGCTGAAGACCAGCGCATAGTTCCTCTCGGCGGCATGCGAAGGGCGATAGCCAGAAAGATGATGGCAAGCAAGACCGAAACCGCCCAGACCTATATGAGTATTACCGCTGATGCCGGCAAAGTGACGGCCCTGCGGGAAACTCTGCTGAACAAGATCCAGAGCAGGCATGGGGTAAGAATCACCATCACCGACCTAATGATGAAGATAGCGGGA
>JBGSUA010000216.1:0-2445 GCA_041753575.1 Desulfatiglandaceae bacterium | reverse complement strand
AGTAGTGATGACCTATATTGGTGCCGCTTTGATTCTAATTGGCTTCCTTTTGCTCGAGAAGGCTGTAGGACTAATTCGAAGGGCTAATGATGCATTCCGTATTGCCCACGCAGGATTGAATGTAATGCGTGATCCTGGCATGGATGACATGGCTAAGGAAAATGCGATTCAAATACATGCAAGAAGGTTATTTGTTTTGTTTTTAAGCCTAAGTTTCGGGGCATTAGTTGTTGTTGGAGTTCCTATTGGATTCATTTGGGTGCTAGATAGACTTGGAATACTGTCTTTTGAGGCTGTGATGGATGTTACTTTGTCTTGGCCATTTTTATTAACTACATCAATTGTGATTTCTTGTTATCTACTCGCAAAAAAAAGTTTCACAAACAAAGGAAAAGATAGATTTGAAAATCGGTATTCGGCCATGGACAGGTTAGTGCATCATATAGCATTTCATTCTACGTCAGCCCAGTTAGCAATATCCGATTTCGAAGACTATATTTTTCAAGAGAAGCTTTTAAATATAGATACTGAGAAGCCTGTATTCATAGCTGGCCTTCCCAGGGGAGGAACTACACTTCTGCTCAATATCTTTGCCGAACTGGATGAGTTTGCATCTCACACATACCGCAATATGCCCTTCCTGCTCGTACCAATTATATGGGACCTCTTCTCAACCAGGTTTCAAAGATCTGATGAACCTAGAGAGCGTGCGCATGGTGATGGCCTGAAGGTTAGTGTTGATAGCCCAGAAGCACTTGAGGAGATTATTTGGAAAGCCTTTTGGACCAGTCAGTATAGTAAGGATAGGATCCTGCCTTGGCCTAATGTCGTTGACCAAGAATTCAAGGAGTTTTTCAGAAGGCACATGGCAAAGATAATATATTTACATTGGAGAAAAGCTAATCAGGCGCGCTATCTATCAAAAAATAATTTGAATATAGCTCGTATCCATCTTTTGAAGGATATGTTTGATTCCGGTAGGATTATTGTCCCATTCAGAAATCCTATAGGTCACAGTGAGTCATTGTTGAGGCAGCATCTGAATTTCTTGCGAATTCACGAGAATGACTCATTTGCTAAAGTTTATATGGAGGGTTTGGGACACTATGATTTTGGGAGCAACTTTAGGCCAATCGATTTTGGAAACTGGCTTGACGAAGAAAATGCGACTAGGGATTATGTTGATCTTAAGTTTTGGTTGAAATATTGGACCGTAACTTATAGGCACTTGCTTTCGGAAAAGCAAGACGGTGTTTTCTTTCTTTGCCACGAAGCCTTATGTCAAAGGCCAACCGAGGGCCTGACAGTGCTTGCTGATGTTCTCTCGATTGTTGACCGTGCAAGGCTAATGCAAGGAGAAAAAATGATAGCCCAAAAAGCAAGCAAAGTAATGGGCAAGGCCCTAGCCGATACGCAACTGGTTCAAGAAGCTAACCAACTTTATATAGAGTTATGCAAAGAGTCCATAATATGAATAGTTATATCAATCCGTTTAAACATCACGACATAAGCACAGTTGCTCAAGGATAGAGCATTTTGTATGGGTATTTTTTCTCATATATGTCCTGGCTGTGACTGTGACCTAGTAACACCGTATCTTTCGGCACCGGACCGGTTTCACGGCAGGAGGGTGTTGTATTGTCTGCTCCGGTGCAACGCATGCGGCCTTGTATGGCTCGATGCCCCGCCAGGAGTCGATGAGATGCCACTTCATTACGGGCAATGTTACGATCAGAAGATCGCGGATGCGGGTAGCAGACCAGGTAGGCGCTGGCTTGACCGGAAAAGGACGCTATTGGAATACAAGCAGGGCGGAGCCATTTTGGACCTTGGGTGCAGTAATGGATCATTCCTAAGAGTACTTGGGGCCGGAAACTGGGCTTTGCATGGCATAGAGATATCATCCGATGCAGCGCGAATTGCCAGGGCGTCAAGCGGTGCGAAAGTATTTATTGGAGATATACTTGATGCTCAGTTCAATCCATGCACTTTCGATGTTATCACCTGTTTTCACGTTCTTGAGCATTTCCGCGATCCACGGCAGATCTTGCAGAAAATTTATGACTGGCTCAAACCGGGCGGTATTTTCTATCTGCTTGTTCCTAATATAGATTCAGCGGGCGCAAGAATTTTTCGGTCATATTGGTATGCTTTAGAGCTCCCCAGGCATTTGTTTCATTATTCACCACGATCACTTAGCGGTATGGCACAAGCAGCTGGGCTCGATCCAGTCACAATCGTAACCCATCGAGAGTTATTTCTTGAGGAGAGTGTTAGGTACATAATTGATGAACTCTTCCATGTTATGGGGATTGCCAGGGTTCCACTTTCAGAGGCAGTACAACCAAGCATTCCATTCAGGCTGATTAGGAAAACATGCCGATTGAGCATTCTTCCACTATTAGCATGGATTGCATCGTTTGTTGGTGCTGGCGAGAGTATACA
>JBGSUA010000215.1:0-28008 GCA_041753575.1 Desulfatiglandaceae bacterium | reverse complement strand
CTTCTACACCTTTAAGAAGGAGTATCCTGATATGGGGGCGGATTTTGAAGTAGTTCACTACACCCAGCTCCTCTCTGAACTCCTTGATACCGGGAAACTAAAGCTCTCAAAGACCCTTGATAAGAAGGTTACCTATCATGACCCATGCTATCTCGGAAGGCACAGCGAGGTCTATGATGAGCCAAGAAAGCTCATTTCGGCCTTGACAGGCGGGAATCTGGTCGAGATGAAGCGCATAAGAAAGGAAAGCCTCTGCTGCGGCGCAGGAGGAGGAAGGCTCTGGATGGAGACAAAACCCGAATGGAGATTCTCGGATCTCAGGATCCACGAGGCATGTGAAACAGGCGCTTCCATCCTTGCAACCGGTTGTCCCTATTGCGTATCCATGTTGGAAGACAGCAGAAAGACCACCAACAAAGAAGGTGCAATCGAGATAAGAGACATTTCAGAACTGATCGCAGAGGCATTGTGATTAAATCTCTCAATAAAAGGCCCTGTTCTATTCAGACAGGGCCTTTTTGTATGAAAGCCTGATGAAAACAGCTTATCTGGATTGCTTCTCTGGAATCAGCGGGGATATGCTCCTTGGGGCGATGCTGGATGGGGGAGTTCCCCTTGAGGCACTCACAAAGGCCCTTGAGACCCTCCCATTAAGAGGTTACACCCTTGATGCCAAAAAGGAAAAAAGACACCACATTTCCGGAACCCGCTTCACTGTCAAGGACTCATCCGGACAGGAACCCCACAGGAACCTGTCGGATATAAAGAAACTGATCAAGGAAAGCGGCCTTAGCGATGAAGTGAAGAAGCGCAGCATTGGCGTCTTTGAGCGCCTTGCCGCCGCCGAGGGCACGATCCATGGCGTTTCAATGGAGGCCGTTCATTTTCACGAGGTCGGAGCGATTGATTCTATTGTTGATATGGTTGGGGCTGTCTTCTGTATCGAATACCTCGGCATCACAAGAGTCCACGCTTCATCATTGCCTCTTGGCCACGGCTTCGTTGAGAGCGCGCACGGAGCGATTCCTGTCCCTGCCCCGGCGACAGTAGCCCTCCTTAAGGGTGTCCCGGTTTACAGTGCCGGTATCGCTTTTGAAATGGTAACTCCCACAGGTGCCGCCCTTATAACTGAGCTTTCTTCATCTTTCGGGGCCATGCCTGCAATGACCATAGAATCGGTCGGCTACGGCGTAGGGGCCAGAGACCTTCCTGACAGGCCCAATCTTTTGCGAATCCTGATAGGCAGGCAGGGAGCCGGCCAGGAGTCAGACACTGTTTCCGTGATTGAAACGGACATAGACGATGCGAGCCCTGAATGGCTGGGATACACAATGGAAAGGCTCTTTGAGGTCGGAGCCCTCGACGTTGTTTTCATGCCGGCGCAGATGAAGAAAAATCGGCCTGGTGTACATGCCCAGGTAATCTCCCCTCCCCATCTCGCGGACGCAGTCATGGATCTGATCTTCAGGGAGACCGGTACCCTTGGCATCCGGAATTCGTTGGGCCAAAGAAGGATCATGGCCCGTGCATCCGTTCAGATAAAAAGCCCTTGGGGTATAATGAAGGCGAAGCAGGCAAGGGCCAGGGACGGCACTCTTTTTCTCATTCCCGAATATGAGGAATGCCGAAGGGTGGCGACTCAGGAGGCCGTGCCCCTCAGGTCCATCTATGCATGGGTTTCAGGATTGAATCATCGCACATAGATCTGTGAGATACATGGTTCAAAGAAAAAGAAGCGCCAGAGAGATCTTTGAAACAGCAAGGAACTTGCCAGTAGGGAAAAAGGCCGCGATAGTTGCTGCGACGTTGTTGGGAGTCGGCATGGTGCCAAAAGCGCCCGGCACCTTTGGAACCATGGCAGCGATTCCGCTCGTTTTTGCTCTATCTGAAATTAGTTTTAGCTATAAGTTATTGGTATTGATATGCATATCTGCCTTTGCGATATGGGTCTCGGATCTACACGCGGGAATAGTAGGTCATAGCGACCCACAGGAGGTAGTCATTGATGAGGTGGCGGGGTTCTTATGGGCGACCTCGTTTGTTCCCTTTTCGTGGTTCAACGTAATAGCGGGCTTTTGCCTGTTTCGGCTTTTTGATATAATCAAGCCGTTTCCCGTAAAGTCGGCTGAGAAACTCAAAGGCGGCTTCGGGATAGTGGCGGATGATCTTCTGGCCGGAATATATGCCATGGCGGTCCTTTTCCTGGCAGCGCAATTTCGGAACGGATAACTTCCTGTTATGCATGAAAGATTTTTTTGAATATGTATGGCGAAATAATAACGATAGGCAATGAACTTACCTCAGGCCGAACAAGAGATCTTAACGCCTGGTACGCGGCGGGAAGACTCACTGCAAGCGGTCTGATGGTCGTACGCATCACCTCTGTAGGAGATGACAGGATAAAGGTCACGGAGGCCATTGCCTCTGCCCTTTCCTCTTCCAGGTTCGTGATCGTTACAGGGGGACTGGGAGCAACCGACGACGACGTGACATGCCAGATAGCAGCCCAGGCGCTCGAGAGGCCTCTATGTCTCGATAGGGGGACCCTTGAGGCGATCAAGGCCTATGTAGAATTGCGCGGGAAAAAGATGACCCCGTCTCTGGAAAAGATGGCCTGGATGCCGGAAGGCTCGCGCATAATCAATCCCAAGGCAGGCGTCTGCGGCTTTTCACTGAGGGAAAAGGGTGTTAGCCTCTATTTCCTGCCGGGAGTTCCCGATCAGATGCGCTATCTCATGGATAAATTTGTCCTCCCTGAGATAGTATCCAATTATGGGAATCTTCCATCAATAGTGCAGCGCACCATCAAGGTGTTCGGAATTCCTGAACCGGCGATTGCGGAGCTGTTCAAGGGGCTCAAGGGCAAATGCGGGGACGCGCTGCTGGGTTTTTATCCCCAGTTTCCGGAAAACCACATCACAATTACCCTGAGGGGAAACGACAAATCCTTCCTGGTGAAGGAGATGGAAAGAATAGCAAAAACCATTGAGGATCTGATGGGACCTAGTGCATTTGCTAGGGACGCGGATGCCATGGAGGATGTGGTTGGAAGGCTCCTCCTGAAGGCACAATTGAATTTATCCACGGCTGAATCATGCACCGGAGGGCTTATAGGCCACAGGATAACCAACGTTGCCGGAAGCTCCGCCTATTTTCTCGGGGGTGCAGTCGTTTACAGCAATGCCTCAAAAAACCGCCTCCTGGGAGTATCCAATGACACGCTTGCATCAAAGGGCGCTGTCAGTGATCAGACCGCACGAGAGATGGCCGAAGGGGTTAGAAGGCTCATGGGATCAGATATAGGGCTTGCCGTGACAGGCATCGCAGGCCCCCAGGGAGGCACTGAGGAAAAACCTGTCGGGACTGTCCATATCGGTCTTTGCGCTCCTGATGGCACCCACTGCGGAAGGTATCTATTCAGAGGCAGAAGGGAGCAGATAAAAACGCATACGGCCGCGATGGCGCTTGACATGTTAAGGAGATACCTCAGTGGCTATCCGTTCATTTCTTGCCTTTGATCTCCCTGATCAGGTGGTGCGGAGTGTAGCGCGGATTTCTGAGGAACTGAGGAAAAGCAGCCTTGATGTTCGATGGGTGGACCCAGAAAAAATCCACCTTACGGTTGTTTTCCTGGGCGAGATAGAGGAAGCGCGAATCGAGGCAATCGGGGGCTCTGTCAAGGGAGTCTGCTCTCATTACGGCCCCTTTGAAACGGCGATCAAAGGGGCGGGATATTTCGGCACCGCCAGGAATCCTCGTGTTATCTGGCTGGGCCTTACAGGCGATATCGAAAGGATGGGAAACTTTAGAGACGCATTGCAGGAGGCGCTCAGGCCGTTTGGGATAAAGGAGGAAAACCGCGCCTTCAGGCCCCACATCACCATGGGAAGATTCAGACAGGGCGCGAAGGGCGGGGAAGAACTCGGTCGTATTATTAGCCTTTACAAAGACGTTGAAAGCCCGAGATGCAGCCTTACTGATTTTGCGTTTTATAAAAGTGACCTCAAACCATCCGGACCTGTCTATTTGGTACTGGGGAGGTGGAGGCTGGAGGGAAGCCTTTAGAATCCGAAATCCCGATGGTTATATGACAAGAAACCTTAGGCGCGCGTTTAACAAATATTGCAGCAAGGAGAAAGGCTATGGATAAAGAAAGAGCTGTGGATCAGGCCATATCTCAAATAGAAAAACAGTTTGGAAGGGGCTCGATTATGAAGATGGGGTCAGAAAGACTCCTCGACATACCCGCAATTTCCACCGGCTCGCTTTCCCTGGATATGGCCCTTGGCATAGGAGGGGTGCCGAGGGGGAGGGTTGTGGAGATTTTCGGTCCGGAGTCCTCCGGCAAGACCACCCTCGCTCTTCACATAGCTGCAGAGGCCCAGACCGCGGGAGGAATGGTGGCCTTCATAGACGCCGAGCACGCCCTCGACATAGGATATGCCCGAAAAATGGGGGTGGATGTGGACAGCCTTCTTGTCTCACAGCCCGACACCGGTGAGCAGGCACTGGATATAGCGGAGATACTTGTCAGAAGCGGAGGAATTGACGCCCTCATAATTGACTCCGTCGCCGCGCTTGTGCCGAGGGCCGAGATAGAGGGGGAAATGGGAGACCAGCACGTGGGGCTCCAGGCGCGGCTTATGTCGCAGGCCTTGCGAAAGCTCACTGCTGCGATAAGCAAGTCCATGACCAGCGTGGTTTTCATCAACCAGACGAGAATGAAGATAGGTGTCATGTTCGGAAACCCTGAGACAACGACAGGCGGGATGGCGCTTAAATTTTACGCAAGCCAGAGGCTGGAAATCCGCCGCATCGCAGCAATAAAGGAAGGCGACGCGGTAATAGGAAACAGGACCAGGGTAAAGGTAGTGAAGAACAAGATCGCCCCGCCTTTCAAAGAGGCGGAGTTCGATATAATCTACGGTCTGGGTATCTCCAAGGAAGGAGACATTCTTGATCTGGGAGTAACCCACAACATAGTGGATAAAAGCGGTGCGTGGTTTTCCTTTGAAAATGAGAGAATCGGGCAGGGACGGGAAAATGCCAGGCGTTTCCTGAAGGAACACCCCGAGACAAGGGATAAGATAGGCGAGCTGGTAATGGCCAAGCTGGGCTTCAAAAGGCCCTCCGCCGCGGCGGCTCAACACGATGAGGATAACTCCAAGCAGAAAGCGTAATCAGGATTGGTGAAAAAATGGATTTCAGAGAGATAAGGCGCTGTTTCCTCGATTTTTTCAGGAACCGCGGGCATGAAATTATAGAAAGTTCCTCCCTTATCCCAAGGGATGATCCGACACTCATGTTTACAAACGCCGGCATGGTTCAATTTAAAAGACTCTTTCTTGGGGAGGAAAAGAGGCACTATACCAGGGCTGCTACATCCCAGAAATGCGTCAGGGCCGGAGGCAAACACAATGACCTCGAAAACGTTGGTTATACCAGCAGGCACCACACCTTTTTTGAGATGCTGGGCAACTTCTCTTTCGGCGATTACTTCAAGGAAGAGGCAATAACCTGGGCGTGGGAGCTCCTGATTACAAAGTACAAGCTCCCCGCCGAGAGGCTTTATGTCTCGGTCTATAGAGATGACGAAGAGGCTTATGGAATCTGGAAAGAACATATCGGTATCCCTTCTGAGCGTATAGTAAGGCTTGGAGAAAAGGATAACTTCTGGGCAATGGGAGATACCGGGCCGTGCGGGCCATGCTCTGAGATCCTCATTGATCAGGGCCCCGAGATAGGTTGCAGAAGGCCGCAATGCGCCCCCGGATGCGACTGTGACAGATATCTTGAGATATGGAATCTGGTATTCACACAATTTGACAGAAGCCCTGAAGGAATCCTCACTCCTCTTCCAAGACCAAATATTGACACCGGCATGGGTCTTGAGAGGATCTCCGCAGTGGTACAGGGAGTGAAATCAAATTATGACACGGACATCTTCAGGGAGATCATTCATCGAATCGAGGAAATGGCCGGCATGGGCTACGGAAAAGACAGCAGGCTATCGGTGCCCTTCAGGGTCATCTCCGACCATATAAGGGCCATAACCTTTCTTATTGGAGACGGCGTGCTCCCATCAAACGACGGAAGGGGGTACGTCTTAAGAAGGATCATCCGCAGGGCAATTAGGTTCGGCCATGTTCTTGGCCTCAAAAAACCCTTTTTGAGTGCTCTGTCCGAAAAGACCATAGAACTCATGGGAAGCGACTACGGTGAGATCATAAGTTCAAAGAACTTCATCCATGGTGTTATATCCAATGAAGAGAGGCGCTTTGCCGATACCCTCCAATACAGTCTTCGCATACTTGAAGAAGCGATAAACAAGCTCAAATCAGACGGAAACACAATAATTCCAGGAGATCTGGCCTTCAAATTATACGACACCTTTGGTCTTCCCCTTGACATCGTCCAGGACGTCGCAAGGGACGAGGGCCTTAAGGTGGATACGAATGAATTCGAAAGGGCCATGAAGAGACAGAGGAGTCAGTCACAGGAGTCCTGGAAGGGAAGCGGAGAAGAAGAGATACCGGCCGTTTATAGAGCACTTCTGGGAAAGGGGCTTTACACCCGCTTTGTTGGATATACCAAGACAGTCTCTGATTCCAGGGTGGAGACCCTGATCGTAAGAGCGACTGCTGCAGAAAACTGTTCCGCCGGAGAGGAGGCGGAAGTAATTCTGAATGAGACCCCCTTTTACGCTAAGTCGGGAGGCCAGGTGGGCGACACAGGCTGGCTCATTGGAGAGGGGCTTAGCTTCAGGGTGGAGGATACGGTAAAATTTGGAGACGGGCTAATCGTCCACAGGGGTCGAGTGGAAACGGGCAGTATAAGAACCGGCACCAGGGTAGAGGCCAGGGTGGATGAAGAGGCAAGGAGGGCAACCGCGGCTAATCACACTGCCACGCACCTTCTTCACAGGGCTCTGCAGGAAATCTTGGGCGACCATGTAAAGCAGGCAGGAAGCCTGGTGGCTCCGAACCGTTTTCGTTTCGATTTCAGCCATTTTGCCCAGGTCACGCAGGACCAGATCCTGGATGTCGAAGGCTTCATTAACTCAAGGATCAGGGAGAACCACCCGGTGAATGTAACCGAGATGCCCAGGGATGAGGCAATGAAGACCGGCGCTATGGCCATCTTCGAGGAAAAATACGGAGCTGTCGTAAGGCTTGTATGTGTCGGGGACGGAGTAAGCAGGGAGCTTTGCGGAGGAACACATACGGCCAGGACAGGAGACATAGGGCTTCTCAGAATAACCTCTGAAGGGGCAGTTGCATCCAATATAAGGCGTATTGAAGCCCTTACCGGAAAATACGCACTTGAGCACGATCAGAGACGGGACGGCATCCTTAAAGAGACTGCTTCGCTTCTTAAAGTATCCCCCGATGAAGTGGCGGATCGTTTACAGAGGCTATTGCAGGATCAGAAGGCAATGGAAAGGGAGATGGAGTCTTTAAAGTCAAAGCTCCTTTCAAGCACCTCTGAGGAGACAATCCTGGGCGCAAAAGAAATCAACGGAATAAGAGTGATTGCAAGCCGGATAGAGGCAGAATCTCCAAAGGACCTGAGAGAGGCCGCAGATCAGATAAAGGAACGTCTTCCCTCCGGGATAATTCTTCTCGCATCAGTAAGCGATGGTAAGGTGATGTTGATTTCGGTTGTAAGCAAGGATCTGATCAAGAAATTCCAGGCGGGAGAGATTATAAAGGTCCTTTCCGAGGTGGTCGGAGGAAAGGGAGGTGGCCGGCCCGACATGGCACAGGGCGGCGGCACCAATCCTCAGAATCTGCCGAATGCCTTTGAAGCCCTATATCAGATTATAAGGGATAAGACTGCTTAGAAAAACTTCCACCATGGGCGGTTTGAAGAGGAGGCCCTGGCCTCCTCTTCCAGGAGTTCCCGGCATCGGGAGATCTGCATGATGGCCTCGTGGTATTGTCCCATGTCGGGATAGCTTTCGACCATGTACTGGTAACGGCCCAGTGCCGCCTGATATCTCTTCATCTTGAAGTAGAAGTTTCCTACATGGAGTTCATGACGCGCCAGTTGAATATAGCACTCCCTTATCTTTTTTTCGGCCAGCCTTGCCTCCTGAGTGCCGGGAAACATCCTTACCAGACGTTCGAATTCTTCCTTGGCCTTTGAGGCAGGGGACTGATCCCTGTCAATGGAGCTTATCTGCTGGAAGTGGCACATGCCCCTTCGGTAAACGACATAAGGTATGCTGGGATTCTTTGGTCGCAATCGTTCAAATTCGCTGTAGGCATCATAGGCCTCGTCATATCTGCCCCTTGCATAAAGAGCGTCGGCCAGCCTGATCTCGGCCTCCACCGCAAACTGGCTGTAAGGATATCTGTCCTTTAGCTTCTGAAACGCATCCACAGCCTCTTCATTGTAACCGCTATCAAGGGCCTCCCTACCTTCGCTCATGAGCTGCGCGGGGGCCTTATCCTCCTCGGGAGGGAAAATCCTGTTCCAGAATCCACAGCCTGAAAGCGAAACAAAAAGAAAGCAGATAACAAGTGCGGCCTTTGTCGCGCAAAAGAATCCCCTCATGGATTAAGATCCCCCACTAATGCCCTCCAGGTATCTCTCCGCCATGTATGCCGCGGTTGCGCCCTCCCCCACGGCAGTGGCTACCTGGCGCAGGGCTTTTGATCTCACATCGCCCGCCGCGAATACTCCGGGTATCTCGGTGGTCATATCGTTACCGGTTTTTATGAATCCCCAATCATCCAGTGGAAGCGATCCTTTGACCAGGTCGCTGTTAGGAACATAGCCGATAAACATGAACACGCCCTCGACAGGAAGAACGCTGAGGTTTCCCGTCTTCACATTCTTCATCTCAAGGCCCTTTACCGCAGTGTCCCCCGTAATCTTCGAGACGACCGTATCCCATATAAACTCTATCTTAGGCTCTTTCCCGGCCCTTTCCTGTAAGAGCTGGATTGCTCGAAGGCGGTCCCTTCTGTGAATAATATAGACCTTTGAAGCAAATCGTGTAAGATAGATGGCCTCCTCAACGGCTGTATCCCCTCCCCCTATGACGGCAACAGTCTGATCCCGGAAAAAGGGGCCGTCGCAGGTAGCGCAATAGGACACCCCTTTGCCTGTGAGGAGCCCTTCCCCTTCTATGCCCAGTTTTTGGGGAGCCGCCCCGCAGGCGATGATTAAGGCCCTGGCCTCAATGGTGCCGGAGTCGGTTAAAATAACCTTTTTGTCCTTTGCAAGATCAAGCTTTTGAACCTCCTGACTTTGGATGAGCAGACCGAATCTCTCCGCCTGCTGCTTCATCTTCTCCACAAGGTCATAGCCTGATATCCCATCCGGGAATCCGGGATAATTTTCGACCCAGTCGGTTGTAATTATCTGTCCGCCGGGCGCAAGCCTTTCGAGCAAAAGCGTCTTGAGCTTCGCCCTCGATGCGTACAGTCCGGCTGTCAAACCGGCAGGGCCGCCGCCTATTATCACAAGGTCTTCCATTGTTCCATCCCGCAAAATAAATAAAAAAACCCGCCGCGCGGGGGTATGATTAGAGAGGTATCCTAGAGGAGCTTTTTAAGCTCGCCGTCAATGTGACTTTTCGGATGCGCTCCTATGATGGTTTGGGAAACCGCGCCGTTTTTGAAAAATATCAATGTGGGGATATTCCTTATCCCGAACTTACCCGGGGTCTGACGGTTTTCGTCCACATTGAGCTTTGCAATCTTGATCTTCCCCTTGTATTCCTTCGCTAGTTCATCGAGAACAGGGGCAACCATTTTGCAAGGCCCGCACCATTCAGCCCAGAAATCAACCACAGCCGGGATCTCCGATTGTAATATCTCCTTTTCAAAGGAAGCATCCGTAACATGTAATAGATCAGACATTTTCCATTTCTCCTTTCAGTAACTTGTGGTTCAACCTTTTACCATTGTGAACAACCCTTGTCAATCGCCCCGGCTCAAAGTCATCGCCTCCAATCCGACCTTCAGTAAGAATTGTTCAGTAACGACAAGATGTTGCGGGATAGATCCTCCACAGTGAAAGGTTTCTGTATAAAACCGTCACAGCCATGTTCAAGTATCTCCTTGGCCTGTCCGTTTAATGAATAGCCGCTCGCGAGAAGGACCTTGGCCTTGGGATTGATCTTCCTGATCCTGTCAAAGGTCTCTTTTCCTCCCATATCCGGCATTATCATATCAAGAATTACAAGATCTACCCTGTCATGCATCCGGCTGTAAAGCTCTACGGCCTGTATCCCGCCTTGGGCCTTAATGGTCTCATATCCCAGGCTCTCCAGAAGACTTCCGCCCACATCAAGAATCATCTCCTCATCGTCCACCAGAAGAAGTGTCCCTTTTCCCTTTTCTATCGGTGCGGCTGATTGCTCCTCCAGGGCCTCTTGGTTCCTGGAAGCCGGGACATAAACTGAAAAGCTCGTGCCGTGGCCCTTTTCACTGTAAACATTGATGATACCTGCGTGCCCCTTTATGACGCCGTAAACCATGGCAAGACCCAGACCGGTTCCTCTTCCGCGTTCCTTGGTAGTAAAGAAAGGTTCGAAGATTCTCTCAAGGGTCTTTTTGTCCATCCCCTCCCCGGTGTCAGTGACCGTAAGCTGAACATAACGCCCGGGTTTTCCTCCGTGCAGGGAGACGTATCTCTCATCAAGCACCCTGTTTTTGGTCTCCAGGTGGATGTCGCCTCCCTCCGGCATAGCCTGCCAGGCGTTGAGGAAGAGGTTTAAGAGTACCTGCTCCATCTGTCCGCGATCCACATCCGCCAGCCACAGGTCTGCCGCATAAATCTCATTCACTCGGATCTCTTTTCTGGTTCGTCCGAAGACCGCATAGGTGTCCCTAACAAGTTCGTTCAGGTCTGTAGGCTTTACCTCATAACGTCCGCCCTTTGCAAATCCAAGCAATTGCCTTGTGAGCTCAGAACCGCTTTTTGCGGCCTTCTCTATAATCTTCAGTCTTTCATGGGGCGGATTCTCCGAGGGGCTATCCATGATAAGGAGGGATATATTGCCCATGATTACCATGAGCAAGTTATTGAAATCATGGGCTATTCCTCCAGCAAGAGTTCCTATGGCTTCAAGTTTCTGAGCCTGGCGCAATTGATCCTCAAGTTTTCCCCTGTCGGCCTCCGCGCGCTTCCGCTCGGTTATATCCCTTACCCAGACCTGAACACCGGGTGTCCCTTCTATTTTTATTACCTTTGCCCTTATCTCCCCATCAAAGGTACTCCCGTCTCTTCGTCTCAACTTCACCTCGTAGCGGGAAGGAACATCCTCTCCTCTCATTCTGGCTATGGCCCTTTCCCTTGTAAGCTCCTGGAACTCGGGATCATATACCAGCCAATGATCCATCCCCTTGAGTTCATCCCTGCTGAAGCCCACCATCTCGCAAAATGCCCTGTTGGCGAAGACTATGCTGGATCCCTTTTGAATGAAAATGCCATCAAAGCTCTCTTCAACAAGGGTTTTATAGCGTTCCTGACTCAGAATGAGCGCTTTTTCGGCCAATCTGCGCTCAGTCATATCCACCCCCAGTGAAAAGATGCCCAGTACCTCACCGCCTTTTCCCAAATGGGGCACATAGGTGGCGCTTATATGGTGCAAGGACCCGTCCTTGAAAAAGACCTGCCTCTCGTGAGTTACTGTCTTTCCTCCGAGGGCCTCTTCAAAAAAGGGTGCTACGGTCTTATAAGCCTCAGGCCCCAGTACATCCTCAATCCTTTTTCCGTAAAGCTCATTTTGTTCAAGACCAAACCACTCAGTGTAATTGTGATTATTAAATAGATATCTTCCCTTAAAGTCCACGTAGGCTATGGTGACAGGAAGCGCATCAGTTAAATACAGGATACCATCACCTCTCAAATCAAGATCCCTGAGCGATTGATTCTTATAGTTCAACGACTCCATCTCGGCTATCTTTAGACGAAGCCGGGCAATCTCGGAAAGCAGTTCCTTCTCGTTCATCTTACCATCCACGCTATAGTATGTCTTAAGGTGGAGCAAGAATCTGCCGGGCCGGATCTCGGACACCGATTAGAGCGCAGCCTGATCTCGTGACCTGAGATAGAGGCAATTCCATGAGAAAGGTGACAACTAAAGTGATCCATCAAGCTCATCGGCCACATCTTCCTTGCAAACTCTGCACTTCTGAGCTCCCCTGAAAAGGGGCTCTCCGCAGTGGGGGCAATGATATCTCTCACATTCGGATCTTGCCCAGGCCGCGCTTCCCTCATCTGCACCAAGCTCGGCCACCCTCTCGCTCCATACGGGAACAGCCCTTTCCATGACTCTTCTTCCCGTGGCAAGCGGAAAGCCCTTAATAAGAGAGCACGGCCACTGAGAACACTGGTGGCAGGAATAATAACCCTTTTCCCTTATGCAGGACCTTATGGCACAGGTGGCGCAGAAGGCGTAAACCATCTTGGGTGGGTCACTCTGCATGCACCCCAGACATACGGTTTCCTCTGCCGGGGAGCCATAGAGCTTTGCCAGCGCCGCCCTGAATTTTTCGTTCTTATCTCTTGTTGCAATATAAACCCCGCAGGTTCCACAGTAAAGACCGCAGGGCGCCATAAGATCCTTGTTTCTGAATTCCTCTTCGCTCCATCCCTTCATTGAACGTCACCTCATGAAAAAAAGTCCCCGGCATAGATCACAGCGAGTTTTCCAATGCCTTTATCAGTTCCAGGTCTTCCGGTCCGGTCGGAGACTTCCCGCCGCTCCAGCCGGAAAGACCAGACCTTACCCATATGATCGGATCCGTTCCCTGAGGCACAATAAGTCATCAGGGAAGACCTATTGCTATGAACTAACTCCCCGGTACTTCTCCATATAACCGCGCACCGATACCTTCTTTGCCGTATTAACGGAACTCATATAGCGTACCTTGCCGAATATCGGCCTTTCCGGCCCCCACGGTCTGTCATAGCGTCCCAGAGTCCAGAAGATGCCACTATAGGAGTTGGGATCTCTCCCGTCTAAAGCATATTTGTTATTGAGCTCTATCATTATAAATAGTGCTTTCTTCGGGCTTGACGTCCATTCCAGTATTTTCTTCCCCCAAAGCATTCGCAGGTAATTATGGATTTTGCCTTCATACACAAGCTGCTTTTGCGCCGCATTCCATAGCATATCATGGGTTGAAGCCTTTTCCAATATATCCAGATCATATAGGTAAGGCCTCTCATCCATCAAATGTGCCTCAAGGGTTGCTATTGCCCACGGCGGAAGCGATTCATAACGGCCATAGCCTGGATTATTGCAGCATGAGTTGAATCCGAGTTCCCTCCAGGTCATGAGTTGATCCAAGAAGGCTTCCGCCCCGTCGGACATCCCCCACCATCCCTCTTTGGCCCCGTTTGCCCTGGAGGCAAGCCTGTCAAAATACCACTCTTCCCTCAGGGTCACTTGCAAAAAGATCTCCTGCGGCGATATGTGCCCGAAATGCAGATAGGGAGAAAGTCCGCTTGTCCCATCCAATTCCGGTTCCCGGCGCCTCTCGATATAATGATCAAGCCCCTTATCGACAAATGCCTCCAGAAGCCGTCTTGCCCCTATTTCCCCACCCCTGATGCCTGGCGGTCGCACGCTGTGGTCTATGGGTAAATCCGCCAAACCACCCCCTGAGCTGATAATACCGGAGATATCCGCCATGGGCCATCTCTTGAATATGGATTCAGGAACTGCTTCACCCTTCTTTACAAGGCCTTTCACGGCAAGAGGATCTTCAGAGGGAAACATTTTCAGAAAAGACGGCAGAATCTTTTGAAGAAACCGTCTGAAGGCGTACGCCGTAGGGAAAGCCTTGCCGGCGGCCTTCATGGGGAGAAGGCCGTTTGAATCAACCTGTTCCATCGCTGTCTGAATTCTGCCGCATGCGGATGCAATCATGCGAGGAAGGAAAAACGCCGGGTACTCATCCGTAACAACAACGGCAGCGTTCTCCGATAAGGTCTCAAGAAGACCCTTGCCCTGTCCTATTGTTTTTTCCAGGAAAGGGAAATAGGAAACGCCTTTATCCTTCAGGGCAGCCTGATTGTCGGCCATTCCCTCTATTATGAATCTGTGAAAACGATCACTCGCCCAAGGATAATCGCAGCGCAGTGCCTCAAGAACGACAAGGGGCTTCTTCAGCTCCAAAGCCCACTGTGCCGCCCTCTCAAGCCCGAAGTTCCAGCGGGTGCGGCGGCAGGCAGTCATCCAGTAGAGCACAAAAGATCCGTTCTTTCTGAGCGGCGCCTTGTTACAGGATGTGACCCTGAGATGGAATCTATCCTCCATATCCCTTCTCTTATTGTGTCTCTATCTTCTCGAAGTAGGACCTGTCCAGACCCTCGAGGAGGAGGCAAGAGGAAATAGAGACACAGATCACTTCGGAGTCAGCGGACTCCACCAGGTGCCTTAAGTGAGAATTTTTTTTGACCAGTTCCTCAATTGCCATGCTTCTCTCCTTATTGTCCTTTACCGGACGGCACCTGCCCTCCACAGTAAGGGCAAGGGTCTCATGCCTTCCCCCCTTCCCGTGCTTTTCTCTCGTATCAATCATGAGACTTACATAGGGGTTCTCCATGATGTTTGAAAACTTTGTAGAGTCGCGCCCGGTAACCATGTATATTTCTTTTCCATCTCTATGAGAAGCATAGGCCATAAGCGAACAATATGGCCGTCCCTGCCTGGCAGTAGCAAGAACGCATGTATCCATCTCCGATATAAGGTCTTGAATCTTTTTAACCATTCCATGATCCCCCTTTCTTCTTTAATATCATAATACATGGATAAGCGAAATAACCTTTCATATTGCTCCGGATTGCTGTTACTGTTAGTCTCGTATGGCATCTTAGCAAGGGGGTTACTCAGAGCTTTGTGAGATGAACCGGCAGGAGGCCCCCTGTAATTCTTTGCCTTTCCCGCTTAATGACGAAACCGCTGGAGGTAACCCTTGGAAGAGAAGATAAGGCTTGGGATAAGCGCGTGCCTTATGGGCCAGGAGGTGCGCTATGACGGCGGCCATAAACTTGATAGATTCTTAAGAGACACACTCGGAGATTATGTGGAATATCTGCCCGTATGCCCTGAGGTCGAATGTGGTCTGGGCATTCCCAGAGAAGCCATGCGACTCGTGGGAGATCCGGCAGTTCCAAGACTCTTGACTATAAGAGCCAGAGTTGATCTGACCGACCGCATGGTCTCCTGGGCGAAAAACAGGGTAAAGGAACTTGAAGAAGAAGATCTTTGCGGATTTATTTTTAAGAGCGATTCCCCGAGCAGCGGCATGGAGAGGGTCAAGGTATATTCGGATGAGGGAATGCCTTCGAAGTCGGGCGTCGGGATGTTCGCCAGGGCATTCCTGGAGCATTTTCCTTTGATACCGGCTGAGGAAGACGGCAGGCTTCACGACCCCGGGCTGAGAGAGAACTTCATAGAGAGGATATTCACCTTGAAGCGCTGGAGGTCTCTGAAAAAAGGCAAGGTAACCATGGGAGGCATCGTGGACTTCCACACAAGGCATAAACTCCTCATCCTGTCTCACAATGAAAAGCAATACAGGGTTCTGGGCAGGCTGGTCGCGGAAGGAAAATCTGTGCCGATAAAGGAGCTCTCGGCCCAATATGAAAGGCTCCTGATGGAGGCCCTGCGCCTTAAGACAACACCCAAGAAAAACCTCAATGTACTCTTCCACATTATGGGTTATTTCAAGGATAACCTCACAGCTGATGAAAAGGATGAACTGATTGATATACTGGGGAAATATAAAGAAGGTTACATCCCCCTCATTGTGCCTGTGACATTGATAAATCATTACGTGCGAAAGTATAATGAGCCCTATCTGAAGGAGCAGATCTATCTAAACCCACATCCTGTCGCGCTTCAGTTAAGAAACCACGTGTAGGCTCCTCCTGATCGCTTATGATTTTATAAATGTTTCGAACTTGACGGTGACCAGAGTCCCCATGATCACCGTCCTGGTGCGTCTATGAGATAATCCCTTCCTTAAGGGCGTAGGGAGTGGGCACCGGTATCGGAGAGCAGCATCCGTTAACCGGATTGAACATGCAGCGGTAACTCAGACCCTGATTTGTATCCCTGTACATAACATCCCATCCCCTTATGTAGTAAGGACAGTCATCATTGAAGCAGATATACATGAAATCATTATCCCATGTCTGACAGAAGGGATTATCAGGCACCTGCCACTTTTTCATCTTCTCCCCGCAATATGGGCAGCAAAGCGTATCCTTCACTGATTTCTGACGTGATTCAATCTCCTCGCCGGAAGGAAGCCCGCGGTATCGAATCTTGACCGGCGGCCTTTTCTGCCTGGACCGGCTTCCCCCAATCCTTTCAGCATAGACAGCGTATATCGGGTCACTTGGGATCCCCTCGGAGGCATACTTGTCATCAGAGGGTCTCGGTTTCCCGCGGGAAACAAAGAGCTCTGTTTTCTCAAAAAATCCGGCCTCCTTAAAGAACTCATCAACTGTTATAACCCTTTCATCTTCGCTTGACTGGTGCCAGAGCCTGACCGCCTTTTGAGGAAACATGCGGTTGGAGAATATCACCAGGAAAAGCCCGCCTGGCTTAAGGACCCTTCCAGCCTCTTTGAATACCGCTACCGGCTTCGTCATGTAGTCAACCGAAACCGTGTTTATGACCGCATCAAAAGACGCGTCCGGAAAAGGGAGCCGGGGATCTTTGTTGATGTTTTGAAGTACATATTCATCAAGACTCTTATTGCTCTTAAGCTCATTTTCATTTAGGCCCAGCCCCACTACCTTCCCTGACTTGAGCCCCTTGGGTATATGCGAATCCCAACCGGCCATGAGGTCCAGTATAATCGGGGACTTTTCAATGATGAGACTTTCCATCACATCCTCGACAGTCTGAAGGGCGAGGGAATCAAGATGGCTTACGAAGCGATCCTTCTGATAAAACTGACCGTCGTCGGAATCATCCATCCTCTGATAAGAATCAGGATCGTATATGGGACTAAGCTCGGAAACCTGACTTGGCGATAAATGCTCCATTATTTCTACCTCCACTTATTTGCCCTCTATAAGAGGGAGTAAAAAAAGAGCCGGGCGCAGTATCTGCAACCCGGCTCATGGCCCCTTTTCTAGGGCGGGTTAATAAGCATTGTATGTTGTCTAAAGGATAATCATCCGGTATGCTTTGTCAAAGCACAAGGACATAGAAATATCTTATCAGGGTCAGGAAGGGATCAGATATGGAATCGCGTCCGGTCGTAGTCACAGGAGCTACAGGATACGTGGGGGGAAGACTTGTCCCGATGCTTCTTGCCAAGGGGCACAGGGTGAGGGTACTCGGCCGTTCAAGGGCAAAGCTTGCGTGCAGGCCATGGAGCAGGAATCCCGGCCTGGAGATAGCAGAGTGCGATGTCATGAATCCGGAGTCCCTGGAAAAGGCGCTCCAAGGCTGTTGGGCCGCCTATTACCTGATTCATTCCATGAATCCCAAGGAAAGCAACTTTGCCGAAGCAGACAGAAGGGCCGCCAATAACATGGCTGAGGCCGCCGGCAAGTCCGGGTTGGAAAGGATCATTTATCTCGGAGGCCTCGGGGAGGATTCCCCTTCCCTGAGCAAGCATTTGAGGTCGAGGGCGGAAGTCGCCCGCATCCTTAAGGCGGGAGAAGTGCCCACGACCTATTTGCGAGCCGCGGTCATCCTAGGGGCAGGCAGTGCCTCTTTTGAGATCCTTCGCTACCTGGTGGAAAGGCTCCCCATTATGACTACACCCAGATGGGTGCGAACACCCTGTCAGCCAATAGCAATAAGAAATGTCCTGGGCTACCTCACAGGGTGCCTGGAGAGAGAAGATACAGCGGGGAGGACTTTTGACATAGGCGGCCCTGACATACTCACATATCAGGATCTCATGGAAATTTACGCAGAGGAAGCAGGCCTGCACAAAAGGATTATCATACCGGTGCCGGTCCTCTCTCCAAGGCTCAGCTCCTATTGGCTGCATTTTGTGACGCCTGTGCCTCCGTCACTTGCAAGACCACTGGTTGAAGGACTTAAGAGCCCGGTCGTGTGCGGTGAAAACGAGATACGAAAACTCATACCGCAGAGGCTCCTTACATGCCGGGAGGCCATAAGTATCGCCCTTGACAGGATCTCCCAGAACATGGTTGACACCTGCTGGTCGGACGCCGGCGCTGCACTGGCGCCTGAGTGGGTTACCTGCGGAGACGCTTCCTACGCAGGAGGTACCATATTTGAATGCGGATACCGTGCAGTAGTAGAGGCGGCGGTGGAAGAACTCTGGGCCCCTGTTCAAAGGATAGGCGGCTCGGTTGGATGGTATTACGCGGACAGTCTTTGGAGGCTTCGAGGGGCCATGGACAGGGTTGCAGGCGGTATAGGCCTCAGAAGGGGGAGGAGACATCCGGTTGACATTCAAACCGGTGATGCCCTGGATTTCTGGCGAGTCCTCGATGTGGATCCGCCCAATCGGATGCTCCTTCATGCCGAAATGAAACTTCCGGGAGATGCCGTGCTTGAATTCAGGATTAATTCCCTCGGCAATAAAGAGAGCGAAATCGTTCAGCTCTCCAAGTTTCTTCCTAGAGGTCTTTTCGGCCTCATATACTGGTACGGTCTTTATCCCCTCCATCAATTCATTTTCAAGGGGATGCTTGGAGTAATAGCAAGGCGGGCAGGAGGATCACTGATAAAAGGACCTGAAAAATTCTTATCCGGCAAAAACGTATGCCGCATTTGAATTTTTTACGTCTTAAATCGGAGTTCTTGCGCGGTAGCTGAGGGCCAACTGTATAGATTGCCTCAGAAATAAAGAGAAGATCACTCTGAGGACATCAACAGCCCGTCCTTCAACGCGATATCACCCCCTAAGCAAGTATCTCTCCGAGGGCTTCTTTGATCAGTGGATATTCGAAACTGAATCCCGCATCCAGGAGTTTCTTCGGCACTACCCTCTGTCCCTCAAGTAGCACGCCTGCAAATTCACCCATCACCGCCTTTAGGACAAAAGAGGGGACAGAAGGAAGAAAGGTCGGGGCCCCCAGGGATTGACCCAGTGCCTTTGTAAACTGCCTGTTGGTAACGGGCATAGGAGCTACGCAGTTCACCGGCCCCTTTATATCCGGGCTTGAAAGAAGGAAGCGATAAACTCCGACGAGGTCCTTATAATGTATCCATGACATCCACTGCCCTCCTCCGCCTAACGGGGTTCCCATCCCCTTGCGGAAGGCGGGTATCATCTTTTGCAGGGCACCACCCTCCGGACCCAGAACGATCCCCAGCCTGCATAGAACCACCCTCACTCCTGCCTTTTCGGCATCAAGTGCGGCAGCCTCCCATTCCCTTGTAAGGAATGCGAGAAATCCGTCTCCGGCATGTGCCGACTCATCCAGTTCCTCATCCCCTGCGGCTCCGTAGTATCCAACTGCAGAAGTGCTGAGAAGGGTTAAGGCCCTTCCCGATTTCGCGTAAATGGCCTCGACGATATTGCGCGTGGTAAGAACCCTGCTTTCCTTAATCTCTTTCTTGGCCTTTTTTGTCCATCTTCTATAGATGCTCGCACCCGCAAGATTCACCACCACATCATGGTCGCCGATACTCTCCTGCCAGGGACCTTCCTCGATAGGATCTCCCTGGATCAATAAAGAGCCTCCTGCCGCTGAAGATTTATCGGCTCGTCTGGTCAAAATTGTAACCTGGTGGCCCTCTTTAAGAAGCCGCTCAGTAAGAAAACGACCCACAAAACCCGTACCACCGGTAATAAAGACCTTCATGGCATCGAGCTCCTCTGCGCCCTGTCAGTTTGTTCAACACGCAGGAAAAAACTCTCGGGATCAGAATCTTTTCTTATGCCAAGTCTTGTCAACGCAAAGTCATAACGCACAGGGTCATCAGGAGCGATAACCCTGAATGACCGCGTAATCTCGCGCGCAGTGGCAAGGCTGGCATCCTTTCTGTCTGTAAGGCCAAGTCTAATGCATATCCTGTGCATATGGGTATCAAGCGGCACAACCAGCTTTGATGGGGACACATTCCCCCATCCGCCCGGGTCAACAGAGTCTTCCCTTACCATCCACCGCAGAAAGAGGTTAAGCCTCTTGCAAGCGCTGCCCCTTGAAGGCGCGGGGACAAGACTGTTGCACCTATTGGAAAACTCACAGGATAGCCGATCAGCTAATAAAGAAAGCCCTGAGAGGACATCCTCATCCTTACCGGAGATCCCTTCGCAAAAACATGCTTCTAGGCTTCCAAATTTCTCGATGACCCTCTTCAGCCCGACGCACAGGCAGGCCATCTCCTCTCCTGTTGTAAAACGGTGCTTGAAGCCTGCAAAGAGCCCCCTGATTAGCTCCAGGGATCCGGCCATAAGGAATTCGTGAGGAGAGGGGCCTAAGGCTGAAAGCACCCGGCCCACGCTCTCAAGTATCTTGGCCACACGGCCGTAGGCAAGGGAGGAAGCTATTATGCCCACAATCTCCCTGTCCTTTATGTCTTTGTAACCTTGGAGGAACTCCAGAGGATCGGGATGGATCAGGGAAGGAGAGTTATAAAGGCAGTAAAGACTTTCGAGCTCATCCCTCATGGCGGGAAGCTCTGAGGGAGCTTTCACCTGTCCTCCCAGGAGATGCATTTTCCGGGACAAAATACCATGGCCTCCTCCACCTTGCTGACAGGATAGCTGTCCATCTCAGCTATCTCAATCCAGCCCGTGTCAGGGTTCCAACTGAAAACCGAAGGACATAGCTCTATGCAGGATTCGCAACGGGTGCAATTACTCATATCAACAACGGGAACGTGATGCTTATTATGCCCTTGCAATATCTTTCCCCTGCGCACCTTCCTCAGAAGGTCCCGAGGAGCGGGGCAACCTTACAATGAATACCGTCCCCTTCCCCTCCTCGCTTTCCACCGAGACGGATCCGTTCTTATGCTGCTCCACAATCCTTTTTACCACGCAAAGGCCAAGGCCCGTTCCCTTGCTCTTAGTGGTAAAGAAAGGTGTAAAAAGCCTTGCTTTATCCTTTTCGGAGATTCCGCTTCCCTCATCGGCAAGGCGAACCTCTACCATATCTTCAGTCGCCCGGGCGCTGATTGCCAGAGTTCCTCCCCCCCGCATGGCCTCCATCGCATTTTTTACAAGATTGAGAAAAACTTGTCTAAGTCTATCCTTATCGCCCCAAATCCATTTAGCGTTCCCGGATATGGAAACCTCAACAGCAATGCCTCTGGTACTGAATTCATCCTTGAGGGGATCGGTTATCCGTCTCATCATATCAATGAGATCAACCGCCACATTAGACATCTCGCGAGGAGTATAGTATTCTCTTATGTCTGAGATAATTCCCTCTAACCTCTTTACCTCATCAGAGATTATCTCAAGTTTCTCCCGGCTCTTTTCCTCTTCGGTTGCCCTAAAAAGCTGGCCGGCAAGCCCGCCTATTATCATAAGTGGATTCTTGATCTCATGGGCTATCTCGGCAACCACCTGGCCAAGAGCGGCCAGCCTCTCGGCTACCTCGATCTTCTGCTGCAGGGCCTTGGTCTCTGTTAGATCCCGCACTATGGCAGTAAAATAAAGCTCACCTGCCACTTCCGTAACAGAAAACGAGATAGATGCAGGGAAGGTATCCCCATTCTTTCTGGTGGCCGTAATCTCTGTTTCGTGCCCGATGCGTCTGGGAATCCTGCTTTCAATATACCTCTTAACCGCGCCGCGATGATTTCGGCTGCAGGAAGGGGACATGATCACGCCAAGGTCCCGGCCTATGACCTCCTCACGGCTGTAGCCGAAGATCCTCTCCGCGGCCTTGTTGAACACATATACCTTGTGGAAACTATCTATGGTGACGAAGGCTTCGTTGGTATTTTCGACCGCGTGTTTGAGTATTCCGAAGTCTTTGGTATTACAATCATCCATAGGATAAGGTTGCATGAATATAACGCCTCAAAACGGCCCTATTCCTTTTCGAACTGAGACTTCTCGGCGCCGCACACAGGGCATGTCCAGCCGTCAGGAAGATCCTCAAACTTGGTACCTGCCGCTATGCCGTTGTCCGAGTCTCCATTGGCGGGATCATATACATAACCGCACACAGAGCATACATATTTTTGCATCTTTCTTTGCCTCCTTTCTGAGTGTATCCTATTCCTTTTCAAACTCAGCTTTCCCGGCGCCGCACACAGGGCACGTCCAGTCGTCAGGAAGGTCCTCAAACTTGGTACCTGCCGCTATGCCGTTATCCGGATCTCCATTGGCGGGATCATATACATAGCCGCACACAGAGCATACGTATTTCTGCATCTTTCTTTACCTCCATTATCATGGTTTATGCATTTTAAAGAAAAATAAGGGGGGCGATCCCCTATGTCAAGTATATCCGTAAGAGGGCGATTTCTTCCGGAAGATCTATGCTGCCTGGCAAAAGGGATATGCTCCCTTTATCCCCTAAAGCCCTTTGACAAGCATCCAGACGCCCAGTACCAGAAAAAGGACTCCTGCTCCCATCCTGAGATAAGCAGGCGGTATGATCTTTCCGATAAGGGCTCCGAATATGACGGCCAAAAGAGATGTCAGCACCAGGGCCGAGGCGGAGCCCAGGAAGACAGACAGACGCGATTTGCTGTCGGCTGAAAAGGCAAAGGTAGCAAGCTGAGTCTTGTCCCCAAGCTCGGCCAGGAATACCATGCCGAAGGTAGTGAGCATGATCTTTAAATCCATTTCATTTCCCCGAATAGGTATTAGTTCCGCGCTGAGGCCTTACCCCAACGTGGTTCTCAATAGCACATAGGCAGCAGCCTGGCAAGCGAGGTTTACATGAGAGAGTTGATTTGGCGGCCGCAGGGGCTTATCCTATTAAACACACAGGACAGGATGTTTTATTCACCACAGTGGCATCAATAATGGGATGAAAGGAGCTGGCTGATTTGACGACGGATCTTGAAAGGGAAAAGACAGAGCTGATCCACAATGGATTGAATCGCTTCTCAGGAGAAGAACTTATTGAACGAGTGATATCAATGCCTGATCCCAAAGGCTTTGTCAGGGGGCTTTCCAGCGAGGATTTCTATTGGCTGATCAAAAAGATTGGAGACGATGACTGCCTTCCTCTTCTGGAACTCGCCTCCACAAGGCAGTGGCAATATCTGCTCGATATGGAGCTCTGGAAAAAAGACCGGATAGAATCCGAAGCAGCCGCTCTCTGGCTTGATCGGCTCAGACAGGCAGACTGTCCCCGTCTTGTCAAGTGGCTCTTCTCGGAAGGCGAGTATCTTTCGTATCACCAGTTTCATAACCTGATGGATGTTATCGTAATTTCATCAAAGGACGATGTTTACGATATACCTGAGGGATACTCCACAATAGACGGGAGCGTCTATATAAGAGCCAGGTCTCCCGAATTCACGGAGGCAGCCAGGAACATTGTGATGACTATGGCTGACGAAGATTTTCTCAAATATCAGGCCCTGTTCCTTGGCCTGACCGGTTTTGCCCCCGCTGAGGTTGAAGAGGAGATGTACCGCCTAAGGAATGTCCGCCTTGCCGAACACGGATTCCTCCCCTTTGACGAGGCGCTGGCGGTATATACGCCTTTAAATCATGAAAAACTCGATTTCGAATCTCCATTGGCCCTGCCTGAACCGGACATTGAGGACTCGGGAAAGGGCCTGATTCCATCGTGGCCGTTCTATATGAGTCCTGAGAGAAACCTGCTGATCCAGTTCATTGATTCCGATCAGGACCCGGCACTTCTTGACCGTCTGAGGCTTGAATTCGCGGGACTCTGCAACCAGATCCTCTCCGCGGACGCCCTGCTGGTAAACGATGTTAGTATCCTTTCAGAGATTTCCAAAAAGGCCCTTTCATACATAAACCTCGCCATACACAAACTCTGCGGTGCAGACCGATTGAAGACCGATAAATTGCTCAGAAATAATCCGCTTCTGAGCCTGTTCAGGGCGGGATTCAGCCTCGCATTAAAGGTGCGATGGGAAGCGGAGCGATGGATAAAAACTAGTTGGTCTTTCTCAAAAGGCCTTGAGGCCGATTTCTGGGGAGAGGACCGGGGCGGTGTAATAAGAGGGCTTGTCGGAGGAAGGATTCCAAAGTTCTACACAGGGCTTCCAGGTGAAAAGGAATTCAAGGATTTTGAATGGGTTTCAGAGCTTACACAGGCCATGGAAGCGCTCAGGGGGGCCATAATACTAGACGCTCTTGTTGCTCATCTTTCTGGGCGATATACCTTTGATGAGAATCTAACAAAAGAACCTGAGGCTACATTTCAGCCTCTGCTGTTTAATCTTTGGGCGAGAAAGATAACGGGGCTTCCGCTTTCTCTATGCGGGATAACACTCAACCAAGCCAGGGGGTTTATTCATACCTTGAGGTCCGGGGGGAAAAGACCGCCCTTTTCAATCACAGGCTTTAAGGAGATTTTTCTCTCGGACTTTGCTCAGTATGGCCAAGCGGATCCGGAAGCAGGTCATGCCCTCCGGGATGTCCTCTCAACCGTTTGGGAAGACTTCTCGCGGGAATACGAGATGGTCTCCCTTGAACAGATTACTCCAAGTTATTTAAGATTCCTTACGATCTTGCCCGATCAAGAATCTGCTTCTCAGTGAAACAGCCTGTGCAGTTTTTGCCCCAGAAAGAAAAGGTATTGTTATCCTCGTAGATCTTAAGCTTGAGGTAACCTTCCTTCAGCAGTGACTTCAATGCTGATACAGGAAATGAACTCTTCCCGAGGGAAACCGAGTCGCTATCCTTCTTGCCCGTGATCAGTTCCTCGATCATCATGGTCGCTTAACTCCTTTTCTTTGTCCCTTTAAGCCTCTTTGCATCCTTCGAAATCTCAGCGGGACGCCTCAGCTCTCAGCTTCTATTACCACACGAAAAGGATACCAGTCAAAGTTTTTCCCACGACTTGTCGAGTAGATCCACCCACTCCTTGAAAAGCAGGTATCTGGAACTCGCCTGGTCATAGCATGGCTCAAGCTCTCTGGCGCCTTCATTTTCCCCTGCTCGCCCCAGGAAAAGATCCTTTAGCTCTTTTTTCCCAAGCCCGAAATCCGTGGCCAGGCGACGAGTTCCCGGAAAGTTCCTGTTAAACGCTGCCATCTGCCAGAGGGCCTTTGCCCTTAACTCGGATACCTCATCCTGGGGTCTTGCCAGATCAGAGGCCCGTTTCGCCGCCCTTACATATAAACCCTTTTCGATGAGCTTCGGGAGCTCATCGTTCATGTCTTGCTCAACCATTTCCCCTGCACAATACTTAGGACAGGCCGAAGCCTGTCCATGGTCTGAAATTACGGTAACCCGCTGTTTAATACATATCCCCTCCAGGAGGCATGGCGGGCATATCGGGCTTTTTCTTCTCGGGCTTTTCAGCGATCATTGCCTCCGTAGTCAAGAGAAGAGATGCCACCGAGGCAGCGTTTTGAAGCGCGAATCTGGTGACCTTTGTGGGATCAATTACGCCGGCCTTAAAGAGCTTTTCATAATTGCCGGTCTCAGCATTGAAGCCAAAGTCATCTTTACCTTCCATTACCTTCTGAACAACCACAGAACCCTCAAAGCCTGCGTTGTTGGCTATCTGACGGACAGGTTCCTCCAGGGCTCTCTTGACGATGGCAACCCCCATCTTTTCCTCCCCTTCGACCTTAAGGCCGTCAAGCGCCTTAAGTGCCCTGATATAGGCAACACCGCCGCCTGCTACTATACCTTCCTCAACGGCTGCCCTTGTCGCGTTCAAGGCATCCTCAACCCGGTCTTTTCTTTCCTTCATCTCTGTTTCTGTCGCGGCTCCCACGCTTATCACTGCGACGCCGCCGATGAGCTTGGCGAGGCGCTCTTGCAGCTTTTCGCGGTCATAATCGCTAGTGGTCTCTTCGATCTGAGCACGGATTTGCTTGACGCGTCCTTCGAGCCCCTGTCTGCTTCCGCCCCCGTCCACTATGGTGGTGTTATCCTTGTCTATGCTTACTCTCTTTGCGGTTCCAAGATCCTTGAGAGAAATACTTTCAAGCTTAATACCAAGATCCTCACTGATCACCTGCCCGCCAGTAAGGATCGCTATGTCCTCAAGCATGGCCTTTCTTCTGTCTCCGAACCCTGGGGCCTTTACTGCCGCAACTTTGAGAGTTCCACGCAATTTATTGACCACCAGTGTGGCCAGCGCTTCACCATCAACATCTTCGGCAATGATGAGAAGAGGCTTGTTCATCCTTGCGATCTGCTCAAGAATCGGCACAAGGTCTTTCATTATGCTGATCTTTTTCTCATGCAGCATGATGTAAGGTTCCTCCAGGTGCGCCTCCATTTTCTCGGGATCAGTTACGAAATAGGGGCTCAAATAGCCCCTGTCGAACTGCATACCTTCCACTATCTCGAGGGTGGTTTCCATGCTCTTGGCCTCTTCCACCGTTATGACACCCTCTTTGCCGACCTTCTCCATGGCCTCGGAGATTATGTCTCCGATAGTGCTGTCATTATTTGCCGAGATCGTCCCGACCTGTGCGATCTCTTTTTTCTCCTTTGTGGGCTTGGAAAACCTCTTGAGCTCTCCCACGACAGTTTCAACAGCCCTCTCAATACCCCTTTTAATCGCCATCGGATTGGAGCCGGCCGCCACCATCTTCGAGCCCTCCCGGAAAATGGCCTGGGCCAGGATGGTGGCAGTGGTTGTTCCATCACCGGCCACGTCGGAGGTCTTCGATGCTACCTCCTTGACCATCTGGGCGCCCATATTCTCAAATTTGTCCTCCAGCTCTATCTCTTTTGCCACCGTTACACCGTCCTTGGTGATCTTTGGAGATCCGAAGGACTTATCCAAAATTACATTGCGGCCCTTTGGACCCAGAGTGACCTTTACGACATCGGCAAGGATGTCCACTCCTCTAACGATCCTCTCTCTGGCCTTGCCGCTGTACTTGATTTCTTTGGCTGCCATTTTTCTTATACCTCCCTTTAAGGATTACTCTATGATACCGAGGATATCATCCTCTCTCATTATCAGGTGCTCAACGCCGTCCACCTTGATCTCGGTGCCGGAATATTTCCCAAAAAGAATGCGATCATCTGGCCTGACTTCCAGGGGCATTCGCTTTCCTTCCTCATTCAATTTACCGGGGCCGGCCGCCACTACTTTTCCCTCTTGCGGCTTTTCCTTTGCGGTTTCCGGGATTATGATTCCGCCCGAGGTCTTCCCCTCGCGCTCGACCCTCAGAACCAGTACCCTGTCGTTCAATGGCTGAACCTTCATTACCTAGAACCTCCTTAATTTAAGATATCTAAAATATAGGAATTTTCCCCTGCAAATCTGTCCAAAAACAGACATCCAGGGAATTTAGGGATGCGAAAACGTCATTTTTATAAACACCATCTAAGAAATGTCAAGGCCTGGCGCAGATCTTTGATGCGGAATGTAACCCTAAAGGCCCCTCATCCATTCCTTCCTCAGACCCACCTCGCCCCGGATGGCCTTATCTATGACCGCAAGGGCGTCTTCCTTGCCTCCCGGGATCCTGGCCTTGATAGGCAGGTAATTTGACGCATGGTTGGAAAAGAAAAGACCGCGGCTTAAATTGGTATGTTTTATCATTTCCCTCAATTCCAGAAGAAGTTCCTTCTCGCTGAGAAGTTGAAATTCTCCTTCTCTCGCGTCATCGTAAAGGGGAGTTCCTGGTATGAGCATTACGGTGAGGGCTCCCACATAGTTGGGATCCATGGCAGAAAGAAGCTCCCCTGTTGCCCGCGCATGGACCAGAGATCTTTGCCTGCCCGCTATGCCGAGAAGAACGGTCACGGATAGTTTAATCCCTGCTAGCCTCACTCTCCTTCCCATCTTAATAAGGTTCTCGGGAGTTGTACCCTTGCGGATCTTCCTGAGGGTCTCATCATCTCCGCTTTCAACCCCCAGATAAAGGATAGTAATTCCAGCCGCCCTCAACTGAGCAAGTTCTTCGTCGCTTTTCATCTTTATGCTCTTGGCGTTGGCGTAGGCCCC
>JBGSUA010000214.1:0-70504 GCA_041753575.1 Desulfatiglandaceae bacterium | reverse complement strand
TCCCTTCTTATTCTGGGTCTCGTCAACCGTGATCCGATGGTTCGGGCAAACCTCGATGCAGAGCAGACAGCCCTTGCATCGTTCCCTGTCTATCTTGATCTTACCTTTCACTTTCGCTTCAGCCATTTCATCCACCTTGACTTTATTTCCATTTTCCGAGAAATATCCATTCCTGCGTCTAACCTGGTTTGGGAATGGGTTTATTTGACCAAACCTGGGACCAGATCATTGAAGCTCCCGTCCGGGATTTACCCTCCGGATGGAACCGCCTAAAATAAAGGCTGGCTTCTCGGAGCGTTACTGGAAAACCTTCCTTTTGCCATAAAGAGTGTTTAACTATCACTCGAAGGGGCCGCATGCAAGAATTTTTTTCATATACGATAGAACAAGCCCGATTGCTGCCCTGCCTCAAGGGCGGTTTTCCATTCAGGCTGGGAACTACCTCCTACATCCTGGAAGAAGACCTCTCTCGCAATGCCCGGTTCCTTGCCCGACATGTAGATGACATGGAATTGGTGCTATTTGACACAGGTACGGAATCAAACATCCCAAACCGCGAGGGGATAAAGGAACTCGCCGGGATTAAAAATGACTCTGCTTTTTCCTACACTGTCCATCTGACTCCGGACGTGTATCTTGGAGACACTGATGAAGGGATTAGAAGGCGCTCCGTTGAATCGGCCCTGAGAATAATTGACATCACAAGCCACATTGATCCCTTCGCCTATATAGTACACTTCCACGGAGAGATGCGAGGTAAAAGGCCGGCTCGGGATATGGCAAGATGGAAGGAGGCCCTTCAGTTGTCAATTGAAGAGATCCTCTCAACCGGTGTTCCCGCAAAGATGCTCTGCGTTGAAACCCTTGACTACCCTTATGAGGAGATCGAAGAGATAGTTTTCAGAAACGGCCTGTCCGTGTGCCTTGATATAGGGCATCTTGCCTTCTACGGCTACCCCATTGCCCGGTATCTTGACAGATACCTTTCCATGGCCAGGGTCATTCACTTGCACGGTCATGAAAACGGTTCGGATCACAGAACAATAACATTTCTTGAACCATCGGTCATTTCCGAGGTCGTAAGCCGGCTTGGACGAATGAGAGAAACGGAAAGGGTCGTGACCCTTGAGGTCTTCGGCATGGAAGACTTCAAGAGTTCTCTTCAGATCATGAGTAATTCCGCTGACCGCTCTCCTGCCCTTTCTAACTGTCCGGTTGTTTATTAATCGTCTCGTAGTAATATGGCAATTCGTCATGCCGGACTTGATCCGGCGTTAAGAGCAATTAGGATATGTTACCCGATTTCAATAATTGGAGCATCTCCATGGAGACAGATTTCTTCCTATCAAAACCCCCGCGCCTTTTTGCTCATCGCGGAGCCTCTTACGACCATCCGGAAAACACGATAGAGGCCTTTGATGCCGCAAAAGATATCGTTAAATACTTCGAATTCGATATCTGGTTCTCCCGCGAGGGTATTCCCGTAATTCATCATGATGAGTCAACCCTCAGAACCTGCGGCATCAATCATAGAATCGGCGAACTTAATCTTGATGAGATAATGCAACTTGACGCCGGTAAAGGGTTTCCGGACAGGGGTGAGGCAAGAGGGATTCCCACCCTGGAAGAACTTTGCGTAAGGTACCCCGACCATTTCTTCAACATCGAAATCAAGCACGGTTTCCCCCAGGGGGAAATTCTCATCTATGAGATTTTAGAAAGGCACCATAAGTCAGGCCATGCCCTTCTAGCCTCCGGGGAGGACTCCATAATGGAGAAAATTTCAAGAAACCTGCCTCATGTGCCGAGAAGCATGTCCAGCGGAGAGATACTGCAGTTCTACATCTGGGCGCAGGATGGGGGGAAAGAGCGATTTAAGACAACCGCGAAGGCATTGCAGATTCCTGTCAGGCACGGAGATTTTATTCTGGCTACGCCTCAGCTTGTCTCCCTTGCCCATAAGATGAACATCGAGGTCCACTTCTGGACGATCAACGATGAAGAAGAGATCAAGCAACTTCTGGATATGGGGGCGGATGGAATTATGACTGACCGGCCCGAAGTCGCCTATGGGATACTGAATTCATGACCTCCCTTCCCCGCAAGGCCGTTATTACCAGGTTCCAGATTTCGTCTCACTTAAGCAGCCCTTGGTAGGGCCCGGGGGCCTGAGGGTCTGCATATCATGATTGCTTGGGGAGACTATTCTAACGTTATTCTATCAAGGGGATTTCCTTAATGGATGACGAACCGCGAAATGCAGGCCTTGCCGCCAAAAGCAAACGGGACGAAGACACTGCAGGCCCCGGCGATCATAAAGGATCAGCGGTCTTCGGTTGGGTCCTTTATGACTGGGCCAATTCCGCCTTCGCGACGACAGTGATGGCAGGCTTCTTCCCTCTTTACTTCAAAAACTATATCAGCGCAGGCATGAAGGCCACGGAATCCACAGCCTATCTTGGTTGGGCAAACGCTTTGGGCGCGGTTTTGATTGCCCTTTCCGCTCCCATGCTGGGGGCGATATCAGATGCCTCATGCACTAAGAAGAGGTTTGTGGCCGTCTTTTCCGGGATCGGGATTTTGAGTACCATGCTGCTCGCCTGGATTCCTCAAGGCGGCGCTTTGCTCGCCTCGATAATCTACGCCCTTGCCTCTCTGGGATTTGCAGGCTCCATAAGTTTTTATGATTCCCTACTTCCCGGCATCACCACGCAGCATAATGTTGATATGGTCTCCGCCTCAGGTTATGCGTGGGGATACCTTGGAGGAGGATTGCTTTTCGGACTGAACGTTTTCATGTATCAAAAGCCTTCTTTTTTCGGGCTTTCCAGCGGAATCGAGGCAGTGAAGTACGCTTTCATCTCAGTCGGCCTTTGGTGGGCCGTTTTTTCCATCCCGCTTTTTGTCTTCGTGAGGGAGCCGAAAACATATCTGAAAGAGCCGCTTCCCCTTTTCAGAAGTATCGGGCGCGCTATGCGTGAACTCTCCGGCACTTTTTCCAGAGTAAGGAATCTCAAGACGACGGCTCTTTTTCTCCTGGCCTTTTTTCTCTACAATGATGGAGTTGGAACCACGATCAAGATGGCCGTAGATTACGGTCTTTCCATCGGCATCGGCGCCGGGGACCTCATAGGAGCGCTTCTTCTTGTTCAATTCGTAGGATTCCCCTCCGCGCTTGTCATGGGAAAGATCGCGAAGCGCTTCAGTCCCAAAACAGGGATCTATATCTGCATAGCCGTATATCTTATAGTGATCATGCTCGCGGCAAGGATGTCATCGGGAAGAGAATTTTATATCCTGGCCGCATTGATCGGTCTGGTTCAAGGAGGGATTCAATCCCTTTCAAGATCGCTCTATGCCCGTTTTACCCCCAAAGACAAAAGCGGTGAGTTCTTTGGCCTGTACAATCTCCTGGGGAAATTCTCAGGGATTCTTGGGCCTATCATGGTTGGGCAGATAGGGCTTCTAAGCGGTAATTCAAGGATTGGTATCATATCAATCTCCTTACTCTTTCTTTCAGGCGGGATCATTCTGAGCAGATGCAGGGTCCAGGGTTGACAAACACAGTTAATAAGAATATATTATTAGCTGACAATCATTCCTAGTCAGGAGACGCTTACGATGGGGATTCCAGGAGAAGAGGTTGAACGCAGAATGATCCGGTTCAAGGAGGGTCTTGCCGACGCGGGCATCAAGACGACCTTCCAGAGGCTTGAGATATTCCGGGAGGTTGCCGGATCGGAGGATCATCCGGACGCGGAAACCATCTACAAGGCAGTGAGAGAAAGAGTGCCTACTGTATCACTCGATACGGTTTACAGGACCCTGTGGCTCCTGCTTGATCTGGGCCTTATAAACACCCTGGGACCCAGGCACAAGGTCAGATTTGACGGCAATACAAGACCGCATCACCACTTTGTATGCACAAGATGCGGCCTGACCCGTGATTTTTACAGCGAGGAGTTTGACAACCTCACGATCCCGGATGCAGTAAAGGATCTGGGAGGGATTGAAAAAAGCCAGGTGGAGCTCAAGGGCATCTGCTCCGGCTGCGCGAAGAAGAAAGATGCCACGGGAAAAAAGGAGAGCAGACATGAATGAAGAAAGCAAGTGCCCGGTAACGGGCAGGACAAGCAAATCCATTGCCGGCGGGGGTAAGTCGAACCGGGACTGGTGGCCGAACCAGTTGAACCTCAAAATTCTGCATCAGCACTCTAACATGAGCAATCCGATGGGCAAGGAGTTCAACTACGCTGAGGAGTTCAAGAAACTCGACCTGGCCGCCGTGAAGAAGGACCTCTATGCGCTGATGACAGACTCTCAGGACTGGTGGCCGGCCGACTGGGGTCACTACGGGGGGCTCTTCATCCGGATGGCATGGCACAGCGCAGGCACCTATCGCATGGGCGACGGCCGCGGCGGCGCTGGGTCCGGCTCCCAACGCCTGGCGCCCCTCAACAGTTGGCCGGATAACGTTAACCTCGACAAGGCACGCCGGCTTCTTTGGCCGATCAAGCAGAAATACGGCAGGAAAATTTCCTGGGCCGACCTGATGATCCTTGCCGGAAATTGCGCTTTGGAGTCTATGGGCTTCAAGACCTTCTGTTTCAGCGGCGGGCGCGTGGACGTCTGGGAGCCGGAAGAGGACATCTACTGGGGTGCCGAAGAGGAATGGCTGGCTACGAGCGATAAGCTTAAGAGCCGTTACTCCGGCGATCGGGACCTGGAAAACCCCCTGGCGGCAGTGCAGATGGGCCTTATCTACGTGAATCCGGAAGGCCCGGACGGCAATCCGGATCCGGTCGCCTCCGGCCGTGACGTTCGTGAGACCTTCGCGCGCATGGCCATGAACGACGAAGAGACAGTAGCACTCGTAGCCGGCGGCCACACCTTCGGCAAATGTCATGGCGCTGGCCCCGCGTCCCATGTGGGCCCGGAGCCTGAGGCCGCCACCATCGAGGAACAGGGACTTGGCTGGAAGAGCAGCTTCGGCAACGGCAAAGGCGGTGCTACGATCAGCAGCGGCCTTGAGGGCGCCTGGAAGCCGAACCCGACAAAATGGGACCTGGGCTATCTGAGGATACTGTTCAAATACGAGTGGGAACTGGTCAAGAGTCCGGCCGGCGCGAATCAATGGCTGGCCAAGGACGTCGCCGAAAGTGACATGGTGGTTGATGCCCATGATCCGTCCAAGAACCACCGGCCGATGATGACCACGGCGGACCTCTCCCTTCGCTTTGACCCGATCTACGAGCCGATCGCGCGGCACTACCTGAAGAACCCCAAGGAATTCGCCGATGCCTTCGCCCGGGCGTGGTTCAAGCTCACCCACCGCGACATGGGCCCCCGTTCGCGCTACCTCGGCCCGGAGGTCCCCTCATAGATACTGATCTGGCAAGACCCGGTGCCGCCAGTCGATCATAAACTGATCGATGCGCAGGACATCGCCGACCTCAAGGGCAGGATCCTCGCCTCAGGTCTGTCCGTCTCCCAACTGGTCTCGACCGCCTGGGCGTCGGCGTCCACCTTCCGCGGCTCGGACAAACGCGGCGGGGCGAACGGCGCACGCATTCGTTTGGCGCCGCAGAAGGATTGGGAAGTCAACCAGCCGGCCCAACTGAAGACGGTGCTCCAGACCCTGGAGGGCATCCAGAGCTCATTCAACAGCGCGCAGGCAGGCGGAAAGAAGGTGTCCCTAGCCGACTTGATTGTCCTGGGTGGCTGCGCCGCTGTCGAGCAGGCGGCGAAGAATGCAGGTCACGATGTGACCGTTCCTTTCTCGCCCGGACGCACGGATGGCTCACAGGAGCAAACCGACGTGGCGTCATTCGCCGTCCTGGAGCCGAAAGCCGACGGCTTCCGCAACTACCTCAAAGCCAAATACAGCGCATCGGCAGAGGAACTGCTGGTTGACCGGGCGCGACTGCTGACGCTGACCGCCCCTGAGATGACGGTTCTCGTTGGCGGTATGCGCGTCTTGAATGCCAACTTCGGGCAGTCCCCGCACGGCGTCTTCACCAAACGGCCGGAGGCGATCACTAATGACTTCTTCGTGAACCTGCTCGACATGAGAACGACGTGGAAGGCAACCTCGGAAGACGTGTTCGAGGGTCGTGATCGAGTTAGCGGCGCGCTCAAGTGGACCGGCACCCGGGTAGACCTCATCTTCGGTTCGAACTCCCAACTCCGGGCCATAGCTGAGGTTTACGCATGCGCGGACGCGCAGCAGAAGTTTGTCCAGGACTTCGTGGCGGCCTGGAACAAGGTGATGGACCTTGATCGTTTCGACCTCGCCTGATTGAAGCATAAACGGCTTCGATCGCTTTATGACAGGACGGCAAAATAACGGTCAGCTAATCGGGTAAGGGGGAGTTTCTCTCTCCCCCTCACCACACCGCATAGCATGCGGGTCCGCACATTGAACAACGGATTCTCCCAGTCAAGAATATTTCATCCCTCTGTTCAGGAAGAGGAGGAATATGATTGAGTAGCAGGAGGCCCCTGTAAGGAGCGCTTCCGTAAAACCCAAATTTATCGAAATGATCAGCGCCAGGGCAGATCCTAAGACTGATCCCATACCGTTGATTCCCCACATCCAGGGAATGCTCTTTGCCAGTTCATTGTATTTCAACATCCTTATCCCCATAGGAAAGGGAAATCCCAATAATGTACTAATGGGGAGCAACATCAGGAAGGAAACAAGCATTCGGGTTGGAAGACCTAACCCCAGGAGTTTACTAAACAGGACAGGGAGAAGAAAAACATAAACCAACGCGGCTGACAGAATGAGAATGGACAAAAGCCTCAGCCCTCCTCTGAGATTGTCTAGCCGAATCCTGCCGCTCAAGAGGCTGCCCAACCCCGCCCCTCCAAGGATAGAGAACAACAAAACCGCCACTGACAAGACCGGATGGCCCAGGAAGAGCCCGAATTTCTGGATCAAAGAAATCTCAATAAGCATAAACCCGGTTCCCAGCAATAAGAATAGGAGCAGAGACTTATTTAGCGTCCGAAAGGAAACGGCGTCTGATCTCCTCCTGGATAACACCAGCGGAATAAATATCGCAATAAGGCAACTCAGGCCGGAAAACCCGAAAATCATTAGAAGCGGTCTCGGTGTTCCCATCTCGAATTTGTAAAAGAAGGGGCTGTTGTCACTTACCGGCCTGATATCGTATCCGCGCTCGCCGACCATCCTTATGAATTCTCCCAGAGCAACGCGTCCCTTTGCAAGATCCGCCAATGCCGGGTTGAGCATCCCCTCCTGACCGACAAAAGGGAAATAAGACGATTGCTGCTCATATCCCATTTGAATCATCAGGTTATATGCTGCCAGCATCTCCAGGGGATCAAAAGGTGTCTTTTTCATGACCAGGACAGGATATTCCTCTGAACCCACAAGGTAGATCTGCTGCATGGCCGACACCGTATTGACTGCACGCCGGTTCAATTCCGACAATGAGACGGAAAGAAGCCTCAGGATCTCTGCGTCATTGTGACCAACAAAAATCAATCTTCCTTCATCCGTCAGGTGATCCAGATAATCATTGACCGATTCCACCGTTAACAGGAAGCTTTCTGTAAGTGCGTACCCCTCAAGACTTCTGCTGGTGTTCGTAACCGGAAGGCTAAGCATGATGACGTCATATTTCTCAAGCTGACGCTTCAGAAAACTTCTGCCCTCATCTATGATGACCTCAACATTAGAAAAGCCCGCATAGATACCTCCATTGAAAGGAGAATACTTCCGAACCATCTCCACCTGGTCCTTGTTGATTTCCACGGCTATAACCCTTCGGATACCCCCCATCAAGGCTAAGAGAATATCTCTTCCTCCCCCTGGCCCAACAATAAGAGCATTATCCCTCTCATCTTCTTTCAGGCTTCCAAATGGGAAGTATCCCGGGAATTCATCCTTGAGACGCTCAACGCTGCGACCAGGCGCGGCTGTATCTCCGCTGAACCGGTACATGGGGGAACCTGCGGTGCCGTCCAAATAGATGTCCATCTGGTCGGGGATGTTTGCGTATTCAACCAGATCCGTTCTGCCGAAAGAACTCCATCTGCTTTCGATTATTCTACCTTTGAAGGTGAAAAAGGCGTCATGAATCTCTTTGGCCGGGTTTGCACCCACATGCGTTACCCTGAATTTTTCGTCAGATGGCTTGATTACGAACATGAGGGACAGACCAAGAAGGCAAAACAATGGCAAAAACCATCTCTTGCCTTTCTTCACCTCCTCAACAGCCAGGAGCAGGACGCCTGCGAACGCAATAGCCCCCAAGACAAAATGCGTCGCGATACCTCCTAAGACATCCAGCAGTAAAACGGCGCCGAATGATCCAACGCCTGCCCCGATCATATCAAGCCCGTAAACTCTTCCACTTTGCCGCGAAAACCTTCTGTAGATTTCTGCCAGAAGCGCCCCGCCAAAGAGAAAGGGAAGAAATAGAAGTAGTCCAAAGAAAAGAAGACCAATCCGAGGAAAATCGAAATACCCAATTTGAATAGTCAACAAGATGGAAAAGGGGATGGCCAGTGAATAAAGAAAACCCCAGCGGGCAAATCCCCTTTGCCGGGTTTCCAGGCCGGGTGTGATGAAGTGAACAAGCATCCCGCCCGTTCCCAAACCCAGGAGAGCCAGGGAGAGTACTGCAAACACGTAGTGATAGGAAAATAATACGGAGAGGAGCCTTGATAGTGCTATTTCAAACGCAATGAGGGTAAATGAAATGAGAAAAACCCCAGTCAAGACGGACGGCTTAACCTTGTCCTCTCCAGAACTTATTTTCCCATTTTTACTCCGCATCCTCGATTCCTCTGGAATAACCGATGAGACTCAATAAACTCCAGGTTAAGTCAATCAATTGAAGCCGTAAAAGAGCAATAAGTGAAAGCCATGCTATACCCCGTCACAGTGTTTTCAGCTCGCCGGGTTCTAATTTTCGAGCATCAGTATGTAAAGGCCCGCGGCCTGTTTCGAGGCCTCAGAGGGAAGAAGAGAGCCGCTTCTTAGGAGTCGGATCATAAGAGGCCCGGTATTGTGTGTCAAGGACATCTGCCATAACAATATATCGCCATTTTTTCTCTCTTGAGTTTCTCACTTGACCAGTCAAAAGGAGTGCACTATAAAAAGACACACAGATCAGTCGGTATGGATTAATCCAAACCAAGTCTGTTTGGCATTTCAGGCGTAAGCCGATAACATCACCATCGACACGGAATTCAAGGAAGGGATTTATTTTTCCGATCCGCTGTGAAAGGCCGTCTCCATGGGAAAAAAGATATCTCATTGCCTCAACGCGATGGGCAAGCACGCCCCATTAATCGAGCATTATTTTCCAACCAGAATGAATCTATTCGCTAGCAGGACAAACGTTCTGACGCGGGGCTTTAGATCACCACCGCCGGAAGATTTTTGCATCCTTACAAAATCCTCATTACGCACTTTCCCGCCTTCGATGGAACAGGCATCCATATCTATATTCGCAGGGTTTTGTTCTAAACCCTATTTATCAAGCGGTGGAGAAATTCTTAACACTTGGGAATGGAATTCCGTAGCGTGAAAGAGTTACACGACAACGGTTTTCCGACCAAGCAGTTGACACGAAAGGAGGTGTAAAGGGCAGAGGCTGGGAGTCTAGTGGGAGGTGTTCTAACACTTTTTTGGAGGAAAGAAAGATGAAAAGGAGATCCTTTGTATCCGTTTTTGTGTTTCTGCTGTTGGCTGTTGTCGCCTTGGTGAGTATTGCAGCCCCGGCCCAGGCGGTGGAAAAGTGGAGATACCAGAGCATGTGGGTTCCGTCCATCACTCTATGGAGGGGCGACAAGTATTTTGGTGACCTGATGAATGTCCTGGCTCAAGGCGAACTTGAGATCAAGTACTACCCGGGGGGCACACTCATAACAAGATCTGATGAGATCTTTGACGCGGTAGCAAAGGGCACCCTGGATATGTCAACGGATTGGCCAAGCTACTGGGAAGGCAAGAATACCGCCTTCGGCCTTATCACCTCGACCCCTGTATGGTTTACTCCGGCTGACTATTTGATCTGGTTCTGGCAGGGTGGGGGCCTGGAGCTGGCTCAGGAACTCTATGCCAAATACGGGATCGTCTGGTTTCCTCACTCTGTAACAGGCCCCGAGTCCGGTCAGCGGTCTAATAAGGCCATAAAGACTGGCGACGATTACAAGGGAGTCAAGATGAGACAGTGCGGTCGCGTTCAGGCAAAGATCCTAAAAGACCTGGGCGGCGCTGCGATCTTCATGCCGGGGTCGGAAATCTACCTGGCCCTTTCAAGGGGGACCATTGACGCAGGCGAGTTCTCGGTGCCGGAGTGTGATTGGGCCATGGGATTTCAAGAGGTAACCAAGTTCTGGGTGCTTCCCGGATGGCATCAGCCGGGCCCTGTTTCCGGTATCATGGTGAGCAAGAAATCCTGGGACAAACTCTCTGACAGGGTCAAATTCATGTTCAAAGAAGCTGCGATGAGCACGATGATGTGGAGCTGGACTTACTTCGAATACAGCGCCGGTGAATATACGAAAAAGTTCAAAGACAAGGGCATTGTGATGACCCATTTGGAGAAGGAGACACTCGATAAAATACATGAATACGCCTACAAGTACATGATAGAAGACGCTGAAGCAAATCCTGATCACGCTAAGATAGCTTTCTCGCAGGCTAAATTTTTCAAAGATATTGACGAGTGGCGGACCATACAGCAGCCCTTCACGTGGGGCCGCACTCCTCCAAAGATTGGTGAGCTTTATACAAAGCTTGAGGCAATCGCCAAAAAGCACAATGTTTACGATTCCGTCATAGCCCTTGAGCGGTCCGTGCGCCAAAGGATGGAGAAGCAGGAGTTCTGGAAACCCGGGACAAAGTACATGGAGAATCCTATTACAGTTAAATAGCTGATACCTTATTCCCGGAGGGCGACCGAGCCTTCCGGGAGTCTCACGGATGGGAGGTAAGTTTGGAAAAGTTGAGAAAACTCCTGACCTTCATTGATAGTCTGTCCGAATGGTGCGGAAAGATTTCCAGTTGGTTTATTGTAGCTATAATCGGGTTGTCGCTCTTCGAGGTATTCACAAGAAGAATCTTAGGCAGTCCAACCGTTTGGACACACGAGACATTAAGCTACTTCTTCTGCGCCTCTATATTGCTTACAATGGCATACACGCTGCGGTACAAGCAGCATGTCTCAGTGGATCTAATTTACGCGCGATTTAAGCCAAGGACAAAAGCTGTTCTTGACATAATTACTTTCATCGCTTTTCTGGGTTTTTTTTCGTTTGTGTTTTTGTGGAAAGGCATCATTTTTGCCGCCACTTCGTGGGCTATGCTTGAAAGGACCCCAAGCGCTTTTAATTTTTATGTATTTCCGGCAAAAACACTCCTTCCCTTGGGGATTTTTCTTCTGGTTATTCAGGGTCTAACCGATTTCATCAAAAACATCGTCTTTCTCGCCAGGGGAGAAAAGCTATGATGGACATGTCTCCAGAGTTTGTCACTATTCTTATGTTTGCGCTGGTCCTTACGGGTCTGGCATTAGGGCACCCCGTAGCCTTCGTCCTGGCTGGAACGGCAACGATTTTTGCACTTCTCGGCTGGGGGCATGATGGCTGGTATATGTTCCTGGGCAGGACCTTTGATTCAACGACAAACAATATTCTCATAGCTATTCCTAATTTTGTCCTCATGGCGACATTGTTAGGCAAGTCAGGAATTGCCGACAGATTGTTTCGCTCCATCATGTATCTCCTCGGCCCTTTGAACGGGGCCATCGCGCTTGCAGTCATTGTCTGGTGTGCGATTGAGGCTGCCTGCACCGGGGTCATTGGCGCGAGCGTAGTCAGCATGAGTATCCTGGCTATGCCTGTTTTTCTCAAACATGGATATGACAAATACTTATCCTGCGGCTCGATTGCCGCAGGAGGGACTTTGAGTATTCTCATCCCCCCAAGCGTCATGCTTGTGATGATGGCGGACCAGGGGGGTGTATCCGTAGGAAAGCTCTTTGCCGGCGCTTTTGGGCCAGGCATTTTGTTATCTGTCTTTTTTTTCATATATGTCATTTTGTTGACCAGCCTCCAGCCGCATAAGGGGCCTGCGCTTCCGCTCGAGGAAAGGAACGCTTTGTCCGCCGGGCAAAAGGCCAAGTTCATCCTGCTTAATATGGTCCCAACTGCGATACTGATCATTGGTGTTTTGGGCTCAATCTGGACAGGCGTTGCTACGGCGACAGAGGCCTCCGGCATGGGGGCTTTCCTTGCACTTGTCCTGATGATTGTCTATAGGCAGTTTAGCTGGAGAGCATTTGCAGAGTGTGTATGGTCGGCAGCAAGAACCAACTGCATGGTCATGACGATCATCGTGGGGGCAACTGTCTTTACGGGCGTGTTCCTTGGATTGGGTTGCGGTGATGTAGTGACGGACATTATCAAAGCATTCGGGTTTCTGGGCAAGTGGGGAATGTTTGGCATAATGATGTTCATTGTATTTGTTTTGGGTTTTATGATTGACTGGATCGCAATTATCTATATTACTTTCCCTATCTTTCTGCCGATCGCCAAAGAGCTGGGGTTTGACATGACGTGGTTCATCGTGTTGATCGCAATCAATCTGCAAGCTTCCTTCCTGACTCCGCCCTTCGGCTATGCCTTGTTCTATTTGCAGGCCACTGTTCCACCAGGGATTGTCCTGAAAGACATTTACAAATCCGTAGTCCCCTTTATCCTTATACAGCTGGTAGCGTTGCTATGCTCTATCTTGTTCCCTTCTCTGGTGACATACTTGCCTAGGCTCGTCATTAGATAGGGAAAGACGCTGGTTTTGCAATTGCAAGTGGAAAATGAATAACAAACAAGGTGTTGAGGCCCAATTCCTAAGTAACAGAGCCGGCTGGCTTATAAAACAGGAGGAATAATTAAAATGAAAGAGGCTAAAATATGGTTTATGGATGCGAGGGCAAAGCGCTTCCTGGAATCAACAGCTATAAAGGGCCGGCAGATTCTTGAGCACTCAGGCTGGCTTGATAAGCTGTCACGGGGAGACATAGTCGCCGTCAAGACCCACATGGGAGAAGCCTACAACGTGGGCTATCTGAGGCCGGTCATAGTCCGGACACTGGTTGAGGCCATCAAGGATCGTGGGTGCAGGCCCTTTGTAACCGACACAACCACTATGCCATACCATCCCTGGATCAGCAGGACACTTGCCATTGATCATCTCGAAACCGCCAACAAAAACGGCTTCAACCACGGAACCATGGACTGCCCCATCGTTATAGCCGACGGCTGGCTGGGAACCGATGACGTGATAGTCGAACTGAACGGCCGCGGCACCTATCTCAACAAGCAGTTTGTGGCAAGGGCCATCGCCGACGCGGATGCCGTCTTGTCGGTTGCCCACTTCAAGGGACACCCTGCCGGGGGTTACGGGGCCGCCATAAAAAATATAGGGGTCGGCTGCGCGAGCAAGAGAGGCAAGATGAACCTCCATGGGGCGCTTGCGGGGGACAAGCCCGTAATAGACACGTCCCTTTGCCCCGGCAAGGAGGGGTGCCAGTGGTGGGAGGTCTGTCAGGACTGCTGCCCTGAGGGGGCGATCAAGGTCCTCGAAAACACTATAGAGATAGATCAGGAGTCTTGCGTGTACTGCTTTGCATGCGCCAACCTCTGTGTCAACATGGCCGGCGTAAAGGGGATACAGCGTTTTGATCATTTGCCGGCCCTTGGCCGCAGAATAGCAGACTCAGCCCTTGCAGTCACCATGACCAAAGAACCTGGCAAGATGTTTTTCATGAATTATGCCATGGACATAACACCATGCTGCGACTGCTACGGATGGACGGATACGCCCTTCGTAAACGGCATCGGGATTTTTGCCTCCTACGATCCTGTGGCAGTTGACAAGGCCTGTATAGACATGATGAATCAGGCCCCCGGGCTGATCAATTCAGAAGCGGAGGAATACGGAGCCCTCGATCCGGGGTCAAAGAAGTTGAATATCATAAAAGGAAAGGACATAGAGGCCCAGGTCTATGGGGGAGTGGAAAACGGTCTTGGGGTAACGAGCTACAAGATTGAGGAAGTGCCGCTTGATCGCAGCCAGGACGCAATAACCAAATATTACCCTTATGTGAGGGCGAGGAAGCTTAAACCCATGTACGCGAGAAGCCATCCCCTCGCTGGGCTTGACACCGCATCCTTCGGGAAGCCCACAGAAGGAGTGGCCAACCCTCGCCATCCGAAGAAGTGACCCGATAATGAGTTTTTAGCACATGCCGGTTGTAGCCTCATCCTGGATTCAACCGGCTTTTTTTACGACTCTTCCCTTGTATAAGAAACCGGCCACCAAAGCCGTAAAAGGCGCAACAGTCACCAGCCCGAAGCTGCCTACCAGGATATTGAGGACCTCTGCTGCAACGAACGGCGCGTTGAGGATGTTTTGTGCAGGCATTCCCTTGGCCATGAAGAGCAAAAACATGGCTATGTGGCTGCTTGAGTAGGCAAGAAGTAGAGTAGTACTCATCGTTCCGATCACAGCTCTGCCCACCCTGAGGCCGGAGCGAACGTGTTCAAGCAATCCTATCTCGGGGTGTTTGCGCTTGATCTCATCCATACTTGCGGCAATGTCCATGGCAAGATCCATGACCGCTCCGGAAGAGGCTATAAATACGCTTGCGATAAATATTTCCGTCAAATTAAGGCTGTAGTAGCCGGAGTAAAGGAGCGTCTCTGCAAACGGCCGAATCGCTCCGTGAAGACTGAAAGAGCCTGTAAACCAGACAGCGAGACCACAGGTCAGGAGCACACCCATCATGGAACCCGCAAAGGTTGCAGTACCTCGTTTGTTAAGGCCTCCGACTGAAAAGGTTATAGCCGCCGTGAGCAGAGCGACGAGAGCAAGGCCTGTAAGAAGGGGTGGGTAGCCCCTGAGGATAAGGGGAAAGAATACCTTCCAGAGAACCATAGCGGCAAAAATGAATGAGAGCGCGGCCTTTAACCCTGTTGCTCCAGCCACCACAATCAGCAGAACTCCGAAAAGGCCTATTAGTGAGAGTTCCAATCTGAGCCTGTAGTGGCCCCTTACAAGGGCATTCGCCGGTTTTCCCGACCGAGCGTCATATTCAACCAGAACAATACTGCCGACCTCGTAAAACTCATCAAACTCAAGCTTTCCCGTAAGCATGTTCGTCACAGAAAGATCTGAGCCCGCGTGCGGACCGTTAAGGAGCCTGACGGTCAAAAACTGGTCTTCCGTTTTGACTATCAAATTCCTCCGCACCTTGCTGTTGTCCACGGCAGTGATCAACCCTCTGGCATGAATTCCCGACTGCATGCGCGGTACTCCCGCCAGATCGAGAAAAAAGAGAGCGAAGGATATCGCGGCGATCAATATAGAGAAGAACCATTCACGACGATGACTTGACATCTTACCCCCTTGGCCGATTATCGAAATGAAACGGCGCCCCTTAAGATGGGACGCCGTGAGGCTCTGCAACTAACTGAGTAAAGACACGCTAATGCTACTTTTCTATTGGAAGCGACTGGTTAACACCCAAAACCCTGGCTATCTTCCTTGCGATGTCAGTGTTGTCGTAGAATCCTGCGAATCTATAGTCCTGAACGCCGTGGGCGAACAGAGGAACGGGCACTCCAGTATGGGAATAGGAGGTCCACCCTATGCTTGCCCTCTCATTAAGGATATGGGTTATGGTGACGACTATGGGATTGTAGCTTCCGTAAAGGTACTTGTTCTCATCATCGCTGTTGTCGTTGGCACCACACAGGGACTTGTCATAAGCGTCCTCAAGTTTCTCCTTCTGGTAAGCATTCAGATCAGTCCATTTAAGGCCGAAGGAGTTCTCCAATAGAGCTAGCATTTCAGCGCTGGTTTCAAGATTATCGTCCGCAGCGGCATTGGGGCAGGTAGCAGTTTCATAGAGAGCCTTGTGTGCCGCCCATTCGTTGGCCTCGAAGCTTTCGTAACTCATCGTTTGACCAAACAAACGATCGTAGTATGCCTTGTAGGCCGTGGTCGCATGACCAACCGTCATACCGCCTGTCTCGTGGTCGCCTGTTACAATTATGAGGGTCTCCCTCGGGTGGTTTCTGTAGAAATCAAGGGCAACTCCTATTGCGTCGTCAAAATCAAGCATGTCTCCTATGGTCGCCATAGCGTCGTTGGCATGGCAGGCCCAGTCAATCTTTCCACCTTCGACCATGATAAAGAAACCATTGTCGCTTGATTCATCGTCTCCCCACCAGCTCCAGTCTTCAAGCCATCCATCATATAGGTTGGCAATGGCGACTTGGGTCAACTCGGCAAGGGAAAGGTTCTCCTTGGGTTGATCTATCGCGTAGGGCATGGCGGAGCTACTGTCCAGAGTGGGGTTGATGCATACTACCTTATCGCGAGGTGCATCCTTGAGGGCAAGGATGGAGGACCTGGTGTTGCGCACCTCGTAACCATTTTGAGCAAGAAGATCCAAGATGTTATTGCTGGTATCTCCGCCGCTATTTGCCGCCGTAGGTGCCACAAACCCTCCGCCTCCGAAAAACTCATACCCGCTTTCAGCAAGCTGTGTGGCAATGCTGTTCATGTAGCCCCTGCTGACGACGCTCGCGTAGTAAGCGGCTGGTGTGGCATGATCAAGCGAAACGCTCGTCAGAACCCCAACCTTCCTTCCCTGTTCCTTAGCCAGTTGGGCAACGCTTTTAAAGCTGTAGGTCTTGGTATCATCCATGCCAACAACTCCGCTTCTGGTCTTGAGACCGCAGGCAAATGCGGTCGCTGAAGAGGCAGAGTCCGTCTGAAGCGCGAACGCGTCGCAGGTTGTCTGCATACCTTGGATATGCATCCCGCTCATGTTCAGCCTGTTGCGGGCATTGAGCAGATAGTCGGCATATATCTCGCCGGCATTGGGGCCTATAGGCCAGTCCTTTTCAACAGCATATTTGGTGGCCAGATACGCCTCGGTCACTTGAATCTGGGCGCTTGCCATACCGTCACCCAGAAAGAAGAATATATACTTGGGTTGAGCGGGGGTTGAAGCCTTTGCCTGAACAGCATGCGACATCGTCGCAGCACATAGAACCGCCACCACCAGTAATACAGCTCCGGAAAACTTTCTTAATCTCATTTCTTAATCTCCTTCCGATATCAGATGATTGTTTCTTTCAAATAGTCCCTTTCCCAGTCCGGTTTCCTGTGACCACTATTGCCCGCGCTTCACCACCCCCTTTCGGATCAAGAACCAAAACCCATCCATGGCGCGACGTCGCCCCACGGATATCCGTCTCTTTCGTAATCCAATATGAAGGCAGATTGTTGATAAAAGGTTAGAGCTGCTTTAGTAATGAAAAAGGAAACTGAAAGGGTGGTATGAGTCTCCAGTTACCCTTGAATTGGGATTTGACTAAACAGAATGAACTTGATAGGAAAATACCTTGCTTCTACGCCTTGCGGATGTAAGTGAAGGCCTTTTCAATGGGCCGGACAAATACCTGGCCGCGACAGTCATCCGAAAACGCGCCGGCCTTGTCAAGGGCCTCCATAATGGCAGGGATTGAGGCCTCGGAAACACCCATGCTGCACATCTCGCGGGAGGCCGCCTTCCTTCCCTGCTCAGACTCACCGCCTGCGGATTGTTTGAATCTGGACACGGTCGAGCCCCCCGCTCCGGTCGCCATGGCCGCTTTGATCAAGGCCGCGGAAGACCCCTCGTCGCAGATGAGAGTCATATCCGCAAGACCCTTGAGGTATGACCTTTTCTTAACCCCCCCTCGCGTGAGTATTGTGCTTCGCTCCCGCCATTCGGAGCCTCCTCTCATGCTGTCAATGGCGGCTACTATCTGATCAATGCTCGCCGCATGCTGCCTCTCTCCGCGGCTGACCTTGATGTTTTGGAGTCCCTGTTTCAGCGGAAAAGAATAAATAAATCCCTTCCCGGGCTGATCCAGCTTCCCCGCCTCTATCATAAGCTCCATAACCGTGTCCGCGTCGTGCGCACGGCTCATGAGTGTTATGATCTCCTTTTCGGCGGGGATGGCAACCCTGAGAAGCCCCATCTTGTCCCTGACCCCTGTGCCGTAACCAAGATGGATCGCCGGCACGCAAACCCCGGTATCCAGGGCGATACGGCCCACTCTGTTTCCCTGCCCTTTCTGGACAATGCAGCAGATACCTGTCATCCGCGTCCTGGCAAGCGGAATCTGCTCAGTCTTATCTTCCTTCTCTTCGGGAGGTTTCAGATCCGGCGGAGCGAACGATTCATGGGTCCTCAGGAGGCGGATCTCTTCGCAGAAGACAGACCCCCTTCCCGCAACCGCCAGTCCTCCGGTTTCAATAATGAGAGAGAGCATAGATGACGCAATCCTTGCGTCAGCCATAAATGAAATAATATCAATTGGATCTTCCGCAAGGTCGCGTCCCGGAATAAGCGACAGAAGGCCGGCCCTTTCCTCGCGCACAATGCACCTTCCAGCCGCACGCGAAAAATCAGACATACCCGCCTCCGTCAAGGCATCCATGACCCCGCGCGACAGCCCTCTGTCAAGAAAGGCCGTAACCAAGGAAAATATGCCTTGCTTTCCTGTCACTCTATCCCTCCGTCATCACATACGGTTCCTTCATCCTTCAGAACGCAGGCTCGTCTTCTCTCTATCCTGAGCCCCAGGAGCAAGACGGTAACAATAGGGCAGACAGAGGCCATCGCAAGTATGCCGAATCCCTCTACCACTCCCAGTTGGTTGCCTATGCCGAGTCCCATTGCCAGCACCAGGGGCACGGTAATGGGGCCTGTTGTAACACCGGCGCTGTCCCAGGCGATATTCACGAACTCCTCGCTGGAAAGGGCTGTGAGCAGCAAAAGCAGCAGATAGGGAGGCAAAAGGAGCCAGAACAGGGGTATTGACCATACTATCTTTGCGACCCCGAGGCCTATCCCTGCCCCTACTCCTATGGCCACAGCCTGCATGAGGAGGGATTTTCTGAATGTCCCTACCGTTATCTCATCTACCGTTGTGCCGAGGGCATTCAAGGCAGGCTCCGCAAGGGTTGCTCCGTATCCCATAATGAAGGCGAAAAGAAGGACCACGGCTATTCCTGTTATTCCACCCTCTCTGCCAAACAGCGGGCCTTTAACCGGTACATAACGATAGGTTCTCTCCTTTGGATCGTATCCTTCAGGTTCGTATGGTATTGAAACTTCGCCTGTCTCCATCCGGGCAAAGAAAAAGGAATATTTCCTCCCATATTGATCAACGGACTTCTGCACGATGGATGGATCAAACTCCGCCATCACCGTTACCTCATCGGGAAGAGATATTGACTTGAAGGCCGAAGGGAGTTTCGTTCCTATATCGTTACCCAGTTTTCCGAGTCCGACCTCTATTCCTATATTGAAAAGGCCCATGCCGAGGATGGCGAAAAACAGCCCGAGCACTACCTGATCCGGATAGGAAGGTCCTTGTCTGGCTATGGTCAGAAGAACAAGCCCTATCGGAACGATTAGAAAGATTATCGCCTTTCCGGCCGCTGTCATATTCCTTTTGACAAGATCAACAAAGGATAAGTCCGCCTGATGGCCTTTGCCGTATATGGAGACTGCATCCTTCACCGCCTGGGAGTCGCCGAACACAGCGGACCGCTCATCAGCACTTCCGTTAACCGCAACCCATCTCTCAAGGGCATTGGCTGCATCTCCAAAAAGCGCCCTGCGCCTCTCAGGGTTTATGGAAAGCCCCTTCAGGAACTCCGCCGGGGTCTGACCGCTTCCTTCAAAGTAGCTCTTTCTGCCCTCCGGGCCTGCCTCTGTCGTTGCGTACCAGGCCATGGCATCCGAACTTTCAAAAAGGACTGCAACCTTGCTTCTGTTGTCAGGGCTGAAAAACACCTTCTCGTCCATTGGGCCAGGCAAAGAGCCGTTGAGCGCGAAGCCGAGGCCGAATACAGCCATTACAGGAAGAAGCGAAGCCAGAGTAACCACTCCGAATCCCGTCGCCCCTGATTCGGCGGAACCCACCATTCGCGAGATGCCTATCCCCAGGGCTAGCACAAGCGGCACGGTAACAGGACCGGTTGTAACAGCTCCGCAGTCCCAGGCAAGGCCTGTTATGCCGAGAATATTTCCGTCAAAAAGGGAATATGCTGAAAAGGCTGCGAGGATACCGGTCAGGACATAAACCAACGGCTTAAGGGACCAGTTGTAATAGAACCTCATCATACCCAGGGCAACTGCTATGCCGACACCCACCCCCACACTCCATACCAGTAAATGGGCGTAGCGCGTCAAGAGCACAAAGAGAAGAGGCGCGTTCCATGCCTTCACGGAAGATCCGGCTGCCTGAAGGACCTGGATGGAAGGCTCTGCCATGGTGGCGACAAATCCGAGGACCACTGAAAAAACCAGTATGACGGATATGCCCGTCTTCTGCGGAAGCTTGACCCCGACAAGCTCGCCCAAAGGCATCAGGCCAAGAAAAAGCCCTTCCATGAAAAAGGAAAGCCCAATTATCACAAGGGCTATTCCACCCGCCACAAGGGACGCGTCGGAAACGGCTATTCCGAGAATGAGCGTCTGAAAGAGGATGAGATATACGATGATGACCCAGACCGACTTTATCTGGGCGGTAAGGCGGTCCTTGACGTATGGAGCTAGGAGTCCCAATGCCTCCCGGAAGCTGACCTTGATCTTCATAGAAGCCTTTTTAGCCAATCCGAAACCCCTTTAAGCCTGACGGGACAAAGCGAACCGAGAGCCAAAAAACGCCTATCCTGCCCATGCAACCTAAATAAACAGGGCATTCCGGTCAAGGATTTTCTTAATCCTGTGAAAGGCAATTTTATTGTCGCGAGAGCCATCTCTTTTAAGGGAGAAAGATTTCCTCGTGGTTTGTTTGGTCGGAAGGACCGCCCCGCTTCCAAAACCTCGCCGATAAACGAGTGACAAGCGCAGACACTTTTCCTCTTAGCCTTGACATCCATGATTATGATGATATACATATGACGATATCACTTGGGAGGTGCCATGGGATCATCAAGGACTATAATAACGCTTCCGGAAGATGACAGACGCTGGCTGCTCAATTACAGCCGATCTAAGGGGATATCTATGGCTGAGGCCGTTCGTCAAGGGATACGGAGCCTCAAGACCAGCGAGCGCCAGAATATATATGGATCGCTGCTCAAGCGAACACGCGGCCTATGGAGGAAAGGAGAAGGCCTCCAGTATCAAAGAGAAGTGCGGTCTGAATGGGACTAACAATGATCAAACTGATTCTTGATTCGGTGATTTTGATAGATCACTTGAACAGCGTGAAGAAGGCCTCGGAGTTTCTGGAAGCGCTTGATCCTGGAGAAACCGCCATTTCCGTCATTACCCGCGCCGAGGTTCTGTGCGGGGTAGATGATGCCGCCTTCGAAGATGTTAGTATGCTGCTGGATCAATATCTCTTGCTGAACCTCGACAAGACAGCGGCGGATACCGCGGCAAGGCTAAGGAAAGAGGAAGGGTGGAAACTGCCGGACGCATTTCATGCGGCGTTAGCACAGTTGCATAATACCAAACTGTGCACTCGCAACACCAAAGATTTCAATCCTAAGAAGCACACCTTCGTGGAAGTACCTTATACCCTTTGACACCTTCTCTTCCGGTGGTGAGAACAAGCGTTGTCAAACCCAATCTGTCACGACACCCCAGACAGTACCCGGTCTATAGTCATTTGCTGTCTTCATGCTGCCGGAGTTCTTAGGTCGGAACCCGTGTCTTCCTTTGAGAGAATTTTACCGTGAAAATACCCTCACCAACCCAGAGATTTGGGATCAGGGATTAGGGATTAGGGATCAGTAAAAGAGGTCTGCTCTCTCATCTGTGGGAAAGGGGATTTTCATGCTCGGGGGTGACAAAATATTGCTGTCATGAACGTTTGACAGGGCAGCAGATTAAAACTAAATTTATTATATTCAACGCTAGAATCAAGACATGATAACTGAACGCCTTGAAAAGACAGCTCAAAGCCACGGTCTGGTCGCGATTTACCTGTTCGGCTCTCAGGCAGAGAGCGGTTTTTGAACCCTTTGAGGTGGACCTGGTCTTCGCCCAGGAGCATGACCCCCTTTTCCAATACGAGATCGTAAAGGGGATACGGATATACCACGCGCAGGAAGCCACAAGGGGCTGCGATTACGAAGAAGCTGTTATGCGCATGGCCGAAGACCTCTCCTAGAAAAAGAAGATCATGATGAATGAAATAATGGAGGCCATTAAAGATGGTTATTTCCGTTTTGAATACGACGCGAATAATTGACCTCCTGCGGTTCATTGAAGGCTGTCTGGAAGAACTCAGGCCCCTTTCCCAGATGAAAGAACAGGACTTTTTGGCCGACAAGAGAAATCCACCTTTCGCGGAAAGCTACCTGCGAAGGGCACTGGAAGCTTTCTTTGACATCGGAAGGCACATCCTTTCAAAGACATCAGGGTTCAAAGAGATTGAATACAAGGCCATTGCCAGAGAATTGGGCCGAAGGGAGGTTATGAGCGCCACCCTGTCCGAATCCCTTGTGAAGATGGCCGGCTAGAGGAACCACGTGGCACATTTCTATAGAGAGGTCTCACCACCCGAGTTTTATGGAGTTGTAAGCAAAGACCTCGGAGACATCGAACGCTTCATTCAGGAAACCAACAGGTTTCTCAGGCACTATTCCGAGGCAGCCGATTCAGGCTCCCGAGACATAGCAATCCCCATATAACCGCGTCATTTTTTTATCCACTCCGGCAGGCGTCGCCTTCCTGTCACGCGAGCCTCTCAGCGCCTGGTCGCCGGCAATACCGATTTCTCTGATCACACCCCACCTTTGTCCGGGGGTCAAGAACTCGACTGAGAGGGCACAGACACTTTTTCATTTCAGCTACCGGTAATATTTCCCTTTTGGCAGTGAGCTTTCTTTCGCCGATGATGACTTCAGCGTGAAGCATTATCTACGTCATGTCCTTCCAAGGAATTCAATAAGACGCCTGTCCCTCTTCGATAACTCTTTCATAATGATCTCGCGGGTCTTCGGGCCGCAGTTAAAAACGAGATCAAATACGGATAGATTCCGAGAGAAACCCCCGGCCCAGAGCTGGGGATATGGAGCGGGCCGCTTTGTGAAAAAGACGGGCTCTATGCCTGATTCCCTGAAGGCCTTTTCGCCAAGGAACTTTCTCGCGCTTGACTGGGCAAGAAAATGCGAAGCACCCAGGCATCTTGCTATCTCTACTGAGAGGAGCGGCTCTTTCGCATCCACTCCCATTTCTGATAGTAGCAGTAGCTTTGCCTTTATCCCGAGCCAGCCGAAAAGATACCGGATAATTCTAAGATTTAATTCACAAAGCCGATCGTAATCGTTTGAATACAGCTCCTCAAGGAAAGGCAGATGCTCATCAAAAAAAGGCGCATGACTGTATGCAGCCTTAAGGCCTTCGATATGCTTACGCCTCCATCCCCTTTCATCACATATCCTGACATCGGAGATGGTCTGAAGCCCCAGTCCCTTTTTCCACACAGGCACCTTGAGCCAAAGGGTTCCCTCAGAGTTCTTGAACCGGTTGCGGGTGATCCAAGTGGATTTGAGCGGGAGTTGGACCCTGTCCATTATGACGACGGCATCCGCAAGTAAGGCCTTCAGGAAAAAGCCCGAGTAGGGAGCAAAATAGGGTTGCTGCGCAGCTATGATCATCTCCGGTTCGCCTTCATGAACGGCATAATTTGATGATTGCCCTTGAGGTATATTCCGCTGTATCTGCTGCTCCGTCCAAGGGCAGGAAGGAGAGGACATTGCTAGAAAAAAGGCATGTCGCGGAGGCAGGAAATTCCTCGTCCGGAAGGTAGAAGACGTATCTGAGGCATACCTTGGGAAGGGGGTAAAGAAAAGTGGAAAAATCCCCTGAATCGCCCCTTTCCACAACCTTTCCCCTGAATTTACTCGCTATTTCTTCAGAGCGCCCTTTGAACTTTTCTACATGTGGCACAAGGATTCTTTCCACGTTGGCAGCGAAGGCCCCATGATAGGGCATACTATTGGGAAGGTCCTTGAATGACTTGAATGGTTCCTCTATCAGCGCATCGGAGCCGGCACAGGAGGCATAGAGAGAAACCACCACAGCCTCGGGGTCATCAGCCCTGATTCCATCAACGAATAGGGCATCGGGTGATGCCAGATACCTCCTGCCAAAACCCTCTATATAAACGCCATCCTTATCCGCCTTCCCCCCTAGCCTTACCGCAAGCTCGCAAAAGCTGTTTTCGGCAAATGCCTTTCTGAGGTTATCTTCCATAAGCTTTTCATATCCCATCAACCCAACCTCCCTATTCACCCTTCAGTATAGTGGAATAAACAGATACTCGCAATATGGGGACAAGGCTCCCCGCTTTACAGGTTGTAAAAATTCATGACAGCCGAAGACTTTTTATCTCAGCCGCCTTGCGTTATCACATCACTTATCTTAATGATATTATTGTCTGTTATTTTCTGCGTCCTTTGGAATCGCTGTGGTAAGGGGTTTGCTATAGAGACAGATAAGACACAGTGGGATCTCCTCGGTGACGGCCCTCCAAATCAGTTTGCATCAAAGGCGACTATTTTGTAAGATCTGTTTAAGGAGGCCTGACGGTTCGACAAATGGTTTTTCAAAATTCTAAGCTTGCTGTCTTACAGCTTTTTGCCTGGCAGCAAAAGAAAAAATGGAGGAGCTAAAATGTTAGTAAGAAATTGGATGAGCAAGGCCGTAATAACTGTTGATATAAACGATTCCATGCAGGACGCTATGAAGCTGCTTAAGGATAATCATATCAGCATGCTTCCTGTGATGAAGAAGGGAAAGCTTGTCGGTATTGTAACAGACAGAGATCTCAAGAGATCATCTGCGTCGGATGCAACAACACTTGAGGTGCATGAGTTACTTTTTCTCATTTCAAAAATCAAAGTCAAAGACATAATGTCTTCCAATCCAATCACCGTTCCCATCAACTACACAATTGAAGAAGCCGCCGAGGTTCTTCTTGATCATAAGATCTCCGGAACCCCTGTCGTAGATGAAACCGGAGATGTGGTTGGAACCATAACCAAGAATGATGTATTCAGGGCAATGATCTCCTTAACCGGAGTCGGAAAAAGGGGCATCCAGTTCGCGTTCCAGGTGGAAGACCGGCCCGGCTCAATCAAGGATGTGGCCGATATAATGAGAAAATTCGGAGGCCGCATGGTCAGTATCCTAAGCACCTATGAGAGGGTCCCCCAAGGATACAGAAAGGTATATATCAGGATGTACGGCGTTGACAGAAGCAAATTGGAAAAACTGAAGGGAGAGCTGAAGGAAAAGGCAGCAATTCTATACATGGTTGACCATCGGGAAAACAAAAGGGAGGTCTTCCAGGAGGAAATGTGATGATTGAAGCGACAAAAAGGGTACTGGTTGCCCTGGATGGATCTGATCACGCTCTTGAAGCGGTGAGATATCTTTGCAGACTTCCTGCCAAGAAAGACATGCAGGTAGTTCTTTTTTCAGTATTTACCGCCATACCTGAATCCTACTGGGATCTGAAGCAAAATCCTAAGGTGGCGGCTCGCGTAGCTAATGTAAGGGCCTGGCAGGCAGGGAAAATGCGGGAGATGAGGGAGCATCTTCAGATGGCGGCTGAAAAGCTGAAGAAGGCCGGATTTAAAGAAAAAAGCATAAAAATAAATCTTCAGGAACGAAGGGAAGGAATAACAAGAGACATCCTGAAGGAAGCTAGAAAGCACTATACCGCGCTGCTGGTTGGAAGGAAGGGGACCGGGGCCATAAAAAACGTCCTCTGGGGGAGCGTTACAGAGAAGCTAATGGAAAAACTCTATTTTCTCCCGCTCATTGTGGTCTCGAAGGAAAAGAAATCAGGCAGGGTGCTGATCGCCCTTGATACATCCGAGGGGTCTATGAGGGCGGTGGAGTTAGCTGCCTCTGTACTCGCCACCTCCGGCGCCGAGATAGGGCTTGTGCATGTTATAAGAGTCAAGGACAGTGAAGAGGTGGCAGCGGCTGAAATTGCCATCAACAAGGCATTCCAAAAGGCTGTAACCAAGCTGACGGCCGCGGGGATTCCGATCGATAACATCACTTCCAAGGTAATAACGGGCGCGGAAAGCAGATCTGCCGCTGTCGTCAAGGAGGCAAAAAGCGGACATTACGGCACCATTATTGTTGGAAGAAAAGGACTGTCAAAGGTAAAGGAATTCTCAATAGGCAGGGTGGCAAACAGGGTGGCGCAGTTGTCCACCGGAGCCGCGGTCTGGGTGGTAAACTGATGCTTTTAGACCGTAATTACATCTCTATCGAGGTAACCCGCTCAGGAATAGAGAGCAGAAACAAGGCCCTCTCAACCGTCCTCGATATGAGCAACTACCTTGCCGGCATTAATAATTTGGGTCTTTTGCTTGACGGCGCTCTTTCAAGGGTGCTTGACGCATTTGAATATGATGCCGGCAGGATTTACCTCATGGACGAGAGCGGCAACGAACTGCTGCTTGCCTCCCATAGAGGAATGGAGCCGATCGGCCTTGAGAGGGTCGGCCTCGATGAGGGTTTTACCGGAAAGGCCGTAAAAACAAGGTCATTTATTGCCCAGCACGTATCGGATCTTGAGGACAAGCAAAGGGCGGAGAGGCTCGCTGCCATGGGCCTTAAGGTGATCATCTGCGTGCCTCTTATTACCTGGGAGCGGGTTGACGGCGTTATGAATCTGGCATCCCGCAGCGTGGTATCTCTCGATACGGACAAGATAGACCTTCTCGTCACCGTGGGGAATCAGATAGCTGTAGCACTCCATAACGCGCGGCTTTACAAAGAGTTACAGGGGAGGCTGACCATGCTCAAGGAGAAAAAGGACATGATTCAGTTCTTTGCCTATTCCATCTCCCATGACCTGAAAAGCCCAGCTACTGGAATCTACGGCTTGACCAAAAGGCTTTGGGAAAAGCATTCCTCCCAGCTCGATGAGAAGGGACTCGAATGCTGTGAACTCATCTTCAAGACCGCGGATTATATGCTTCAGCTTGTTTCAAGGCTCAACAGCTATGTATCGGCAAAGGAAGGCACTCTGAACCCTGAACCATTGAACGTGAGAGAGATAGTTGAATCCATAAGAAATGAGCTTAAGCCTGAAATGGTCAGACGGAAAATAAGATGGCGTCAGCCTGAAGTCTTCCCCGATATCGTGGCCGACAGGCTCTCTTTTACAAGGGTCATAAGGAACATCATTGATAACTCACTAAAATATGGCGGCCCCGGCCTTTCAGAAATAGCGGTTGACTGTGAAGAAAACGAAAACTTCCATATCTTTTCAGTATCTGACGACGGAACTGGCATAGCCCCCGAGATGGCAGATAAGATCTTTGAGCCCTTTCAGAGAGACCCATCTGCTCGCGGCGTGGCCGGCTCCGGTTTAGGGATGGCCATTGTTAAGGAAATCGCGGAGAGGCATGGAGGCAAGGCTTGGATTGATTCCTCCCGGCCCAAAGGAGCCAGGATAAGCCTTTCGATAAGAAAGGATTTGGTCCCGGAACATCCGCTAAACACTAACCGCCATGGCCTGTTGAGGCACAACGAAACATGAAAATGCCGCATGTCATTCCGGACTCGATCCGGAATCCAGGTCGTCATTCCGGCGAAGGCCGGAACAAGGACTGGATAGCGGCCTACGCCGCTATGACTATCTATTTTCATATAAACGCAAAATAAGGAGGGAGACAAAATGGCAAACTTCAGCAAGATACTTTTTCCGGTTGATCTTTCAAAGGTGTCACCTGTCATAGTTCCGTGGGTCCGCATGATGGCTGAGAAGTTCGGCGCAGAGGTTCATATCCTCTTTGTGGCTAGAAGAATGGAGCATGTCTCAACGGTTTATGTGGCCCAGGCGACGCTGGATAACTTCATGGCCGAATTCGTAAAGGGCTCTGAGGCGAGGATTGAGGAATTCGCCAATACCCATTTCAAGGATCTGCCTTCCTGCAAGACCAGGGTAATCCTGGGAGATGCCGCTGAAGAGATAGTGAACTATGTGGAATCCGAGAAGATTGATCTGGTAGTGATGGGCACCCACGGAAGGAAGGGCCTGGACAGAATATTGTTTGGAAGCGTGGCTGAAAGAGTCATCAAGCACAGCCCCGCTCCGGTCTTGAGCATCAACCCCTACAGACTGCCCAAGGAGGCAGGAGGATTAGGCAAATAGACTCTGCCACAACGACGTTAATGATCCGGTTCCATTAGACCATGCAAGCAAGAGCTACCATAGTTGTTGCCGACCGAAACCCGCACGTAAGGGATTTTCTCAGACGTGAAATGACATCCGCGGGCTATTCAGTAAAGCTCGCCAGAAACGCCAAGGAACTCCTGGATATCGTTTTCGCCCAGGAAAACATAGAGATGGCAATTGTGGATCCGGATCTGCCCGATGAAGAGGCCGCGGTCCTCCTGCGCAAGCTGGAGGACCGGCTGCCTCCTCTGCCGGTTACGATACACGCCTTCGCCTCGGAGGAAAATTCATATACCTATCCCACTAATATTGTAGGTTTTGTGGAAAAGAGAGGAAGCAGCGTAGAAAAATTAAAAAGGATTATTATGAACTATCTAAAAGCACAAGGTTCCGGAGCTATTAGAAAAGCTGTATGAATTCACATTTAAAAGAACTGGGCTCTTACTATAGAAACCTTACGAGAAATATGGTTTTAATTATAACTGTTGTTTCTATAACCCCCATGATTCTTGTAAGCGCCCTCATCCTTTTTCAATTTCATAATTCCTTTGAAGAAAAAGTTAATGCGCATCTTACTACGCTTGTAAAGAAACATAAGCAGAATATAGACGTCTTTCTTAATGAGAGACTGGCAAATATAAGATTCCTGGCCAGGACCTTCACATTTGAAGAGCTGGCTAATGAATCCTTCCTGCAGGACAGGCTTGCCGCCCTGCAAGAAGACTTCGGGCCGGTATTTGTTGATCTTGGGGTCGTGAATGCAAGGGGAATCCAGGTGGCCTACGCCGGCCCTTTTAAGCTGGGCATGGCCCTCTACTCAACCGCCGACTGGTTCCAGAGGGCCATGAAGAGCAACTCCTTTATAAGCGACGTCTTCCTTGGCTTGAGGGGACTGCCACATTTTATTGTCGCCGTCAGGGAAAACTGGAAAGGAGACGAATGGATACTCAGAGCCACCATTGATTTTGTGGCCTTCAACAACCTTGTTGAGCACATAAGGATAGGCGAGACCGGATTCGCCTTTATCTTAAACAGAAAAGGAGAGTTTCAGACCAAGCCTTTTCAGGAGCTTGTCGCCTCGAAAGACCCTTACCTCGAACTCCTTAGATCCGATAACTCCTCGAACGGAAAACCTTTGAAAATAGGAAGGATGAAGGGCGAGGGAGGAGAGAAGAATATCTATGTCGCCGCATCTCTGAAGGACGGCGAGTGGCTCCTTGTTTATCAGCAAAAGGCATCGGACGCATTTTCAGATTTTGAACGGGCCATGCGTGTAACCTTGCTGGTGCTTGTGCTTGGACTATTGGCGATTGTAACAACCGCCTTTGTTGTCTCCCGCAGGATGGTAGTAAGGATCGCCAGGGCCGATCGAGAAAAACACATGATGAACGAGCAGGTTGTGGAGACCGGAAAACTTGCCTCTGTCGGCGAGCTTGCGGCAGGAATAGCCCATGAGATCAACAATCCTGTCGCCATTATGGTGGAGGAGGCCGGATGGATAGAAGACCTTCTTGAAGAGGAGGATTTCAAGCAGGGAGAAAACCTGAAAGAGTTCAGGCGCGCACTAACCCAGATCAGGACGCAGGGAAAGCGCTGCAAGGAGATAACCCACAAGCTTCTGAGCTTCGCGCGCAAGACGGACGAACGGGTTCAGGAATTCGATATTGACGAAGCCATAAAAGAGATCGTTGCCCTCTCCGGCCAGAGGGCAAAATACAGCAATGTGACCATCAGCCTCGCCCTGAGCGAGGAATTGCCCAGGGTGAGGCTTTCACAGGCCGAACTCCAGCAGGTACTCCTGAATCTCATAAATAACGCCCTGGATGCCATGGAAAAGCAGGGCGGGAGCCTTGAAATAAGAACTAAGAAACAAGACGGGAACCTGTTGATAGAGGTGGCGGACAATGGCCCAGGCATTCCTGCCGCGAACCTGGGGCGCATATTCGACCCATTCTTTACCACCAAGCCGGTGGGAAAGGGAACCGGTCTTGGACTTTCGATCTGTTACGGAATCATAAAGAAGATAGGCGGGGAGATAGAGGTGGCAAGTACTGTAGGTGCAGGAACCACGTTTCGAATAAGGATTCCCCTCGAAACTATCAAGGCCGAAGAGCCTTCCAATAAGAAAGGAGAATAACACATGGCATTGGCAAAGGTGATGCTGGTGGACGATGAGGTGCCTTTTGTTGAGACCATGACAAAGCGCCTTACCAAGAGGGATTTAGTTGTGACCAGCGCCTTCAGCGGTAAGGAGGCCCTGGACGCGCTGGCTAAGGATCAGTCGGTGGAGGTTATCATTCTGGATGTCAAGATGCCCGGCATGGACGGCATTGATACCCTTAGGGAGATAAAGCGGTTCTACCCGCTTATTGAGGTCGTTATGCTGACAGGGCATGCAACCGTTGAAACCGCCATTGAGGGAATGAAGATAGGCGCCTTTGATTATCTGATGAAGCCTTGCGAAATGGATGTCCTCATGGGAAAGGTCCAGGAGGCTGCAGCCAGGAAGAGACAGCAGGAGCACAAGATTATCGAGGCTCGTCTTAAGGAGATAACCTCACGGCGGACCTGACAGGGTGATGCGCGATGTCCGATCAGATCAAACTTCTCCTTGTGGATGATGAAGAGGCATATGTTGACGTCCTGGCAAACAGGCTCAGGCGCAGGAATATGGACGTTACCAAGGCATACAGCGGCTCCGATGGCATAAAGGCCCTGAGAGGCCAGGACTTTGACTTGGCGGTGCTTGATCTGAAGATGGAAGACATGGACGGCATCGAGGTGCTCAAGATCTTCAAGAAAATGGCTCCCGACCTTAAGGTAATCATGCTGACGGGGCACGGCTCTGCCCAGGCCGCCAGGGACGGTATCGCCCTCGGAGCTTCAGGTTATCTCACCAAGCCGTGTGAGCTTGAGGAGCTCCTTGATATGATACGTAAGACGGCAGCAAAGGAGGTTTGAACCAATTGGAATCCTTCAAGGTTCTTTTCGTGGACGATGAGACTGAATTTCTGGACACGCTCGTCAAGAGAATGAAGAGGCGTAGCGTAGAGGCAACCGGCGTAGGAAGCGGCCTAGAGGCCCTTGATTTTCTTGATAACAATTCCGTGGATGTGGTGGTTCTGGACGTCAAAATGCCGGGCATGGACGGCATAGAGGCCCTGAGGGAGATAAAGCGAAGGCACCCTCTTACAGAGGTAATAATGCTGACCGGTCATGCCAACGTGGAGGTGGCGATACAGGGCATGGAACTGGGGGCCTTTGATTATCTCATGAAACCCATGGAGATTGATGAGCTTCTTTACAAGGTCCAGGACGCCTTCAAGAAGAAATTCGTCCACGAGGAAAAGATAAGAAAAATGACAAAAACGGGAGCTTGAAATCAAGAAATCCAGTAACCGCAATAAGCCAATTTTGAGAAAGGAGCATTGAGCAAATGGGTTTTTTCAGATCGTGGGGACATTTTATGATGATGGGCGCGAGGGCCCATGCCAAATGGGAGATAGATGTTTCAAGCACCATCATGGGTGATAGAAAACGACTCATCATACTGGGACTGTTGACCATTCCGGCCATCATCGGGGGCGTTGCATTCGCCGATGAGATCGCAGGGGCACTTCCAAAGATGCTTGGCGGCAAAGAAGCATACACACCGGCCTTTTATTCTTTCGGGATCTTTTTGGTCTCCATCCTTATCGGGCTTGGAGCCGGGCTCATAACCGGAGCCATAGGCGCAGGAGGAGGCTTTATCATAGCGCCGGCTCTCATGAGCGCGGGCATAAAGGGTATCCTCGCTGTCGGGACGGATCTTTTTCATATCTTCGCCAAGGCCATAATGGGAAGCGTCATTCACAGAAAGATGGGCAACGTCTCTGTTCCCCTTGCCTTGGTATTTATAATAGGGGCCATAATCGGGGCGACTGCCGGCGGAGTGCTCAACAGGGTGCTTTATGAGATAAATCCTATTCTGAGCGACGCCTTCATAACCACCATCTATTCTGTGATGCTTGGCTTCCTCGGCATATATTCCCTAATGGATTTCCTCAAGGCCAGGAAAATCGAAAGTGCTTCAGGCTCCGCTCACGGAGGCGCGCACGGAAAGGATGAAGGGGCTGACATAGGATCGCTTCCAAAGAAACTCCAAGCTATAAAGATACCGCCAATGGTGAAATTCGATCATGATTTTACCCCCGGAGGAAGGAGTATTTCGTGGGTCTTCCTGGTGCTGAGCGGGGCGCTTGTCGGCCTGGCGGCAGGAATCATGGGAGTGGGCGGCGGATTCCTTACCTTCCCGATCTTCGTGTATATGCTGGGGGTTTCCTCCCTGACTACCGTCGGAACAGACATCTTTCAGATCGTTTTCACCGCAGGATATGCCTCCATATCCCAGTATGCGATATACGGATTTATATTCTATACCCTCGCCATGGGCATGCTTCTGGGATCTCTCGTGGGTATCCAGCTCGGAGCTATGGTGACAAAGGTGGTAAAGGGAATAACGATCCGCGGTTTTTACGCCCTGGCAGTCATGGCCGGTTTTGTAAACAGGATCTTTGCCCTTCCCGGGAAACTCGCTGATTTGAAGGTGATACCTCTATCCAAGCAGACGACACTTGTCCTGGACCAGATAGGAATCTGGGCCTTCTTTATAGTGATTGGCTGCTTCGGTGTGTGGGTTATTGGAACCTTTTTCAAGAATATAAAAACACTCAAGGGATAAGAGGTGCGCTCATGATTGCTCACAAGAGTCAGTTTTATAGAGGTCTGGGGCTGATGATTACCTTTACGGTGGTCCTCATCATATTCTTCTCGCCTGTATTCAACGGCAGAAACGGCCTGGATTATCTTGACAACCTATACAATTCAATATCCAAGGGTTCAGCCTATTACATTCCGGAGGCGCAGGAAAAGTCCCTTGCGTTCAAAGGAAAAGAGATAACCTCTTCCTTTTCAATGGACAGCGCGGAGCAGGCGCAGCAGACGGCCCTCCTCTATACCTCCGCGGGGGCAAAGGCCGAAGTAAAGGATAAGACCATTACCGTCATCGGCGATATGGCATCTCTCTTAAGCGCCTGCCTTGCCGACGCGGACGCCATGTATGCCAATAAAGGGGATGCGGTTTCCAAGAAGTACGGTTACAATGAGCGGCAGGTGCTTTACAACTGGTGGAAGTCATTCAGGGGGATGATCGGCGATTTCAAGGACAAGAAGATGTTCAAGGAAGCGGACGCCATTTCCCTCGTGCTGAAGAAGGCGGTTGAGACCGCCTATAACTATTATACGATTGAGCCCCAGAAGATCGGCGACCGTTACGGGATAGTTATATTCTCTCTTCTTTTCTACGTCATATATACCGTATGGTATGGATTCGGGATCATGCTCCTCTTTGAGGGTTTGGGCCTTAAAATCGGACATTAACAAAATAGGATAGTGGAGCCCATGGGGCTTATTCAGAAGCTGCGAGCGGCGTTTTCCGGAAGAAGTGAAAAGGGCGAGGCCCTGGATGCCGAAGAGCTGAGGATAGACTTCAGGGCCCGCTACCATCAATTCAAACTTCTCTTGAACGCCAACAACAGGGCCCTTGAGATCATGGCCGAGATGGAGGAGGCACTCAAGGGTTCCTGGCCGTTCGGTATGCACTTTGTAAGGGCCCGCTGCACATCCGTCGCGGCAAGCGTCTTTCAGATAGCAAAACACCTCAATGAGCTGGCACCCGGACCCTATCAGCGACTCTTTGATCGCTTCAAGGAAATACAAAAACAGATAAACCCCTTTCTGGCTTCAAGCTCCCATGCCGACACAGGCCCGCTCGTCATTTCTCTGGATGAGATTGACAGAAACATGGCCGACCTGGTTGGAGGAAAGATGGCGAATCTGGGAGAGATGAAAAACCGGCTGGAACTTAATGTGCCGGAGGGATTCGTCATCACCGCTCAGGCCTACTATGTTTTCATGGAGAGTGGAGGTCTTCAATCCGAGGTGGACAGAATGATCCAGGCGGCGGACGCAAGCCGGCTTGAAGAACTCTTCACCCTGAGCGCCGCGATCCAGCAGCTTATCATGCGCTCCCCTATGCCGCCCGGCCTTGAAAAGGCTATTGAGGATCATTACGGCCTGCTTGAACAAAAGGTCTCAGGAAATGTTGCCGTTGCAATGAGAAGCAGCGCCCTGGGAGAGGACGCAAAGGGGGCTTCCTTTGCCGGTCAGTACAAATCCCTCCTCAATGTGCGCAGGGAAAGCCTTTTTCAAGCCTACAGAGAAATCATCGCGAGCAAATACGGGCTTACCGCAGTATCCTATCGCCTCAACAGGGGCATTAGGGATGAGGATGTGGCCATGTGCGTAGGGTGTCTTGCCATGGTTGAGGCACAGGCGGGAGGAGTGGCCTATTCGAGAAATCCTCTTCGAAGCAGTGAAAGCGATGTCGTCATCAACTCGGTCCTGGGTCTCCCAAAATCCGTTGTGGACGGATCAAGCGCCGTTGATACCTTCATGATCTCAAGGGAAAAGGACAATCCGGTAAGGAAGGACATCGCCCGGAAGGAAAACAAGTTCCTCTGCTATCCCGATGAGGGAGTATGCCGAATCGAGGTGACGGGTGATGAAGCTGAAAAGCCTTCCCTGACTGATCAACAGGCCCAGGAGATAGCCCGGATCGCAGACAGACTCGAGCAGTATTACGGAACGGCACAGGATATCGAATGGGCCCTGAATATACAGGGAAAGATTGTCTTTCTGCAGTCAAGGCCCCTTCAGCAAAAAATGGAGGCGGAATCCGGCATACCGCCTCAGATAAGAGAGGAGGACAAAGAAAGGGTGCTATTGACGGGAGGGATCACCGCCGGCGCGGGCACCGGAACAGGACAGGTATTCATCGTGAGAAAGGATATGGATGCCCTCTCTTTCCCGCAAGGAGGGGTGCTCGTTGCCGAGCAGTCTCTTCCCAGATGGGCGCCACTTCTTCCCAGAGCCTCGGCTGTAATAACAGAGCAGGGGAGCCTCGCGGGACATCTTGGAAATGTCGCAAGGGAATTCGGAGTGCCCGCCCTTTTCAGCGTCAAGGGCGCCCTTGAGGCTTTGAAAGACCAGACGGAAGTGACCGTGGATGCGGAATCACGTGTTATCTACAGAGGAAGAATTGAGCTTCCCAAAGAAAAACCTGTAAAAAGGAAGGCTCTTATGGAGGGAAGCCCGGTATTTGAGGCCCTCAAAGGGGCATCCCAACATATAGTGCCCCTCAACCTTCTTGATCCTGACTCGCCGGTATTTTCGCCTGACCGGTGCAGGACATTTCACGATATCACCCGATTCTCCCATGAAAAGGCCGTCCAGGAGATGTTTGAATTCGGAAAAAGGCATAAATTTCCTGAAAGATCCAGCAAGCAGCTTGTCTGTGATGTCCCCATGCAATGGTGGATCTTGAACCTGGATGACGGCTTCATTGAAGAGGTGGACGGCAGGCATGTGAACCTCGCAAACATCGTCTCCATACCAATGCGTGCAATCTGGGACGGCATAAGCGCGTTCCCATGGGAAGGGCCTCCACCGGTTGATGGAAAAGGCATTATGTCCATAATGTTTCAGGCCACAGCCAATACATCCCTTGTCACAGGAGTAAAATCCAATTATGGGAATCGCAATTATTTCATGATTTCAAAAAATTATTGCAGCTTGACCTCGCGGCTGGGATTTCATTTCTCCACGATTGAGACCCTCGTGAGCGAAAGATCCAGCGAGAACTACATCAGCTTTGTCTTCAAGGGCGGCGCGGCTGATCTTGAAAGAAAGATAAAAAGAGTCTTCTTCGTAGGCGATATTCTGGAGGAACTTAGTTTCAGGATATCCGTGAAGGAAGATACCCTCATGGCCCGCCTTGAGGAACGCGATATTGAGTTCATGAAGGCAAGGCTCAGGGCCCTGGGCTATCTGACCATTCACACCCGCCAGCTCGACATGATCATGTTGAGGGCAAACTCCGTGGAACATTACAGAGCCAAGATGAATGCCGACATAGCAGCGCTTCTGGCAGACAGTATGAAATGAAGGTCAGGCCTTTACAGGCTGTAAAAAAGACTGACACAGGTCCTTCCAAGGCTATGGGCACATCCTTGATTCATCCAAATAAAAAATAAAAATATTAGCTAGTTAGACTCAAGGATTTCCAAAGTGCTTTTGGCATGTCACTTGCCTTATCAATCCGCAGGCTAATCATTTGAGAAGGCAAGGAGGCCAATATGGCAAATCATTCAGGAGTAATGACATCCGCTGAAAAAGGCGGTTTCTGGAAAAGCAGACCGGGCTATAAGCCCATGATACTCTTTCCGGCGATAGCTCTTTTTATTGTTCTGGTCATAATGCCCCCTCCACAGGGCATGTTGGGCCTTGTGAGCATGGAAAAACCATCCGGTTACTCCCTTCCGGCTGATTGCAAGACGGTCACCGACAGCGTTAACAAGAAACTTAGACCCGATTCCTTCAAGGCAGCTCAGAAAGGGCAGACCCCCTCCGATAAACACGCCAAACCCCTTATGACCAATACACAGGCGGCACAGCTCGCCAAGGTAATGCTGCTGATCTTCTGCATTGCAGTGCTTTTCTGGGGCACTGAGGCTCTTCCCCTGGGAGCTACGGACATTCTGGTTGCAGTAGCCTTATATGTTTTCAGTATCCTTCCCATGGAAGAGATAGGTAAGTCATACATGAGTGATGCGGTCCTTTTTATATTCGGGATCCTTGTGGTGGCAGTCGGGGTTGCCAAGACCGGACTTGACAAACGTATCGGCCTGATACTGCTGAGCCGCATTCACAGCTCCAAGGGCTTTGCTTTTGTTTTCATGCCCCTTATAGCCATTTGCGCAAGCTTTCTCTCTGAGCACGCCCTTGTCGCACTGCTTATCCCGGTACTGCTTGGCGTCTATAAGGTAACATGCAGGATTTACGGGGTTGAAAAGGATCGTGCCCTGGCCATTTTCCTACTGCTGGGAATATGCTTTGCGGCCAACCACGGAGGGCCCGGCTCTCCTGCGGCGGGGGGAAGAAACGCCATTATGGTTGGCTATTTAGTTAATCAGGGATTCCCGATCACATTCCTGGAATGGATGAAGTATGGCTTTCCATTTGTGCCCGTCTGCGGTGTCCTGATTGGAGCCTATATGTACCTCAGACTCAAGCCCAGGTTCGCGGTCAAGGATATCAATCCAAGCGAGGTGGTAAAATCAGAGGTGGCGAGGATGCCCAAGTTTGGAGGAAAAGAGGCCATAATGGCCTTCATCCTTGTGACCCTTGTGGCAGCATGGGTAATACTTGGCGAACACTCTGGACTGGGAGGCCCCACTCTTTACGCGGTCATGGCCATGTTTCTCTCCCGAATAATAACCTGGGATGATGTGCAGGAGGGAGTAGCCTTCGACGTGGTAGGTCTCTACGCTGCAGCAACAGCCATGGGAACGGCCTTGAAGTTCACTGGTGGAGCCCTCTGGTTGGCGACAAGCTTTGTGGACCTCCTGCCGGATTTCATGGCCAAGGGTGATATGCTTGCGGTAGGCGTGAGCATTCTGACCGGAACCATGACAAACTTCATGAGCGACGGAGCAACGGTTGCTGCGCTGGGTCCAATAGTGCTCCCCATGGCCGCCTTGAGTGGCGTTCATGTGTGGAAGCTGGGTCTTGCGTGCGCCTTTTCATCTTCCTTTGCAAACTTCCTTGTCGTTGGAACACCAAACAACGCCATCGCTTTTGGAATGGGAAAGGATCCGGTGACAGGCGAGAGACTTCTGGATATTATGGATTTCGTGAAGTACGGCCTTCCTGTTACCGTAATCGCATGGCTCGTTCTCTGGTTCTGGACCATATTCGGCTACTGGCAGTTCATGTCATGGCCTGTAATGAAGTGACCCCCCATCCCTCCCCCGGCGAGGGATAGAGGGAGGGGGAGGTATTTTCATATAAAGTACCGGCGTGTTTGGAAGGGTAGAAGGATGAGCTGATGAGAAATGCGCTTTATGCAGGTCTGAGAAAAAAGATCACGGTGATTACCCTGGTGGTTTCTCTTGCTCCTCTTTTGGTCCTTGGCGGCACCATATACATTCAGTTCTCAGGGATGTACCATGATAAAATTCAGGAGCAGATCTATTACAGGGCCAGAACACAGGCCGAAGCGGTGGATCTGTTCCTGAAAGAAAGAACCGCCATACTTGCCGCCATGGCCGATACCAATCAGTTCAACCAGGTTGTCCTTGAGAAGAATCTCCCTGCCATATTCGCCGTCATGAATCAGAGGGCAGGCGCGTTCATTGACCTGGGTGTAATAGATAACGCCGGGAGACACAGCGCCTATGTCGGACCCTATGATCTTACAGGACTCAACTACTATCAGCAACCATGGTTTGGTGAGGTTATGACAAAAGGGACCTATATAAGCGATGTATATTTGGGTTTCAGGCAGACACCTCATTTCATAATCGCGGTCAAGAGACAGGAAAACCAGTTGAACTGGATACTCAGGGCTACCATTGACTCAGATGTCTTCGGAGCGATAGTAAAGGCGGCACAGGTGGGTCGCACCGGTGACGCATTCATAATAAACAGCGAAGGCTTTTATCAGACCAGGCCTCGTTTCGGCGGCAAGATCCTTGACAAATCTCATATTGATCCTTCACTTTTTGGAGGCAAGACTGCCACCTTAGAACGCGCTGATCAGAAGGGCAAGACCATCCTCTACGCCGGGAGCTGGCTGAACAACGATAAATGGCTTCTGGTGATAGCTCAGGAAGTAGAGGAAGAGATGGCCGCATTCTATGCCACCAGGAATATAGAAATCGCGATTATTCTGGCGGGCGCCCTTGCTATTGTCCTGGTTACACTGTTCATAACCCGCGCTACGGTCGCGCGCCTAAGGGAAACTGACGAGAAATTGGTGGAGCTCAATGCGCACCTTGTCCAATCAGATAAGCTTGCGGCCCTGGGAAAGATGGCCGCAGGAGTTGCCCACGAGATAAACAATCCACTTGCGGTCATACTTCAGAAGACCGGATGGATGGAAGACCTTCTTGACGAAGAGGATCTCAGGAATTGCAAAAATTATGAGGAACTAAAGGCCTCGATTGCAAAGATTGAGGAGCACGTGGAGCGAGCCAGAAAAGTCGTTCACGGCATGTTGGGCTATGCAAGAAAGATGGAGCCCAGGATGGAAGACGTGGATGTCAATTCAACCATCCGGCAGACTATTGGCTTGCTTACAAATTATGCCAGAATAAATAACATAGGCATAAAAACTGATTTTGCCGCTGACCTTCCTGTTATCGCCAGCGATCAATCTCAGCTACAGCAGGTATTTTTGAACATAATTAGTAACGCGATTGACGCGATAGGCAAGGACGGATTAATTGACATAAAGTCAAGGCGTACGGATTCTTTAATAATAGTTGATATTAAGGATACCGGTCCTGGAATAGCACCTGATAAGCAAAAGAGGGTCTTTGATCCCTTCTTTACCACCAAAGAGCCGGGTAAAGGAACAGGACTCGGGCTGTGGGTAAGCTACTCTATCATGGAAAAGATGGGAGGCAGTATCTCCTTTGAGTCTGAGGTTGGAAAGGGAACAACTTTTATGGTAAAAATACCGGTTGTAATACCTGAAAAGAAGTAACCGCAATAACTTTTTATGTTCTCCTAAGAAAGGGGGGAAGGTCATGGATCTTTTTAGGGTGCTTGTCGTTGATGATGAGAAGGATTTCCTTGAGACACTGGTGAATCGTCTCAACAAGAGAAACGTGGACACAGTAGGGGTCTTGAGCGGAGAAGCTGCTGTGGAAGAGATGAAAAAGCAGATATTTGACGTGGTCATACTGGACGTAAAGATGCCGGGGGGGATGGACGGGATAGAGACCCTCAGGGAGATCAAAAAGATTCAACCTCTGGCGGAGGTGCTTCTTCTGACGGGTCATGCCTCGGTTGAAACGAGCATAGAGGGAATGAAACTAGGGGCCTTTGATTACCTGCTCAAACCCGTAAGGCTGGAGGATCTTCTTTCAAAGCTCGGACAGGCATTCGAAAAAAAAGACACCCATGAACAGAAGATAAGGAGCGCAAGGATCAAGCAGCTCATGCGATTTCCCGGGAGGGTTTTCGATCAGGAAAAGGAAGAATCTTGAGAAAAGGCGACTGGGGCATCCCTTAAAGGCCCATGCGGACCGCTTGCGGGCGGATTTTGTGTTCAAGTTCTAAGATACCATTTCCTTCTTGTCTTTTTGGATTCTTCCGGATAGCTTATCGCCCGAAGGAACGGGGACAGGCTGTCTGGAGGGATGTTTCCCTGCTTTTTTAAGATCCTCACTGCGGAAAACCTTCACCCTGTCTTGATAATACTTGAAAAATTTTCGTCATTTGCTAAACTTGACCCGCTTTTTGGCCGGCAGGGATTTCTTTAATTTTCTGTATTCCTGCCGGAAAGATGGATCAATGCCATTTTATATGAAAATAGATAGTCATAGCGGCGCAGGCCCCTATCCAGTCCTTGGCACCTGGATTCCGGATCGAGTCCGGAATGACATGCGGCATTTTCATGCTTCGTTGTGCCCCGTCAGGGCATGGCGGTTAGTTAGTGAGGAAAAAGATGGAATCAAAAGAGAGCCTTTTCATTGACGGCAAGGAATATCCTTTCGAGGCCGGCGAGACTGTCCTCAATGTAGCGCAGAGAAACGGGATAGACATCCCCACCATCTGTTTCATGAAAAATGCCTCTCCTACCGGGGCCTGCCGCATGTGCGTGGTGGAGGTGAAGGGGGCGAGAACCCTGTTGGCGGCCTGTGTCACGCCGGCTGCGCCCAAGATGATTGTGCGAACCAACACCCCGGAGGTAATGAAATCCAGGCGCCTTAATCTGGAGTTGTTACTATCGTCAGGACATCATAACTGTCTGGTGCAGGATCTGGATATGGATGCCTGGACGGATTTTCAACTTAGATCCTTGAAAGCGGATGAACACAAAGACCTGTGCCCTGCTTACGGGGACTGCCGCCTTCAGGAGCTGGCGATAAAATATCAGGTCAGGGGACTAAGGTTCGAACCTGCCGAACCCAGACACAAGATAGAAAACGTCAACCCCTTCATAGTAAGAGACCTCACCCGTTGCATCCTTTGCGGTCGCTGTGTTCAGGCATGCAATGAAGTGCAGGTCAATAACGCTATAAGCTTTGGATACAGGGGCACGAGGGCCAAGATCGTCGCAAGCGGTGACAGGGCGCTTAAGGATTCGGACTGTGTCTTTTGTGGGGAATGCGTTCAGGTCTGCCCTGTTGGGGCGCTTGTTACCGTTCAGGACATCAACGAGAATGATCCGTCCAAAGGTGAGACCGGACTTGTCAGGACAACCTGTTCTTACTGCGGCGTAGGATGCCAGATGCACCTGCATGTGAGAAAGGGCCGCATAGTTAAGGTTACGGGCGTTGAGGGAACTGGCCCCAATTACGGGAGCTTATGTGTAAAAGGGAGATTCGGCTATAGCTTCGTCAACAGCCCGGAGAGGCTTACCAGACCGCTTATCAAGGAAAAAGGCGCCTTCAGGGAGGCATCCTGGGACGAGGCGCTGGATCTTGTCCAGAGCAAACTGGCAAAGATCAAAAAGGACAGCGGCCCCGATTCCATCGCCTTCCTTGTAAGCGCCAGAATAACAAACGAAGAAAACTATCTCGCACAGAAATTCGCAAGGGCGGTCATAGGAACCAACAATGTGGATCACTGCGCAAGGCTTTGACACTCCTCCACTGTAGCCGGTCTGGCTGCAGCATTCGGAAGCGGCGCAATGACAAACCCCATTAGTGACATTGAAAAGGCACAGGTGATACTGGTCACGGGCTCAAATACAACGGAGAATCATCCTGTCCTTTCCTCTTATATCAAGCGGGCTGTGACACAAAAGGGCGCAAAGCTCATCCTCGTTGATCCCCGCAGGATCAAACTGGCCGATTTCGCAACCACGTGGCTGAGACCTAATCTTGGAACAGACGTCGCGTGGATAAACGGCATGATGCACGTAATTATAAAGGAAGGCCTCTATGATGAGGCCTATGTCAACTCACGAACAGTAGGCCTTGATGATGTCAAGAAGGTCGTCGAGAAGTACAGCCCTGACTTCGTGGAAAAGATAACAGGCATTCCAGGCAGCGAGCTGGTTGCCGCGGCAAGGCTCTATGCCGGCGAAAAGGCAGGCTCCATAATATATTGCATGGGCATTACCCAGCATATCTGCGGCACTGACAACGTAAAAAGCCTTGCCAACCTCGCGATGCTTTGCGGAAACGTGGGAATCGAAGGGGGAGGGGTCAACCCCTTAAGGGGACAGAATAACGTCCAGGGAGCCTGCGATATGGGAGGTCTCCCAAATGTTTACACCGGATATCAGAAGACCTCTGATCCTGCGGTCAGAAAACGAATGGCAATGGCCTGGGGGGTCTCGAACCTGCCCGACAGCACCGGACTGACCGTCATGGAAATGATGGATGCCGCTCACAAAGGAACCCTCAAGTCAATCTATATCATAGGTGAAAATCCCCTCCTTTCCGATCCGGATCTGAGACACGTGAAGGAGAGCCTGGGACATCTGGATTTTCTGGTAGTGCAGGATATATTCCTCACTGAAACCGCGCTGATAGCCGATGTAGTGCTTCCTTCCTCTTCCTTTGCGGAGAAGGATGGCACCTTCACCAACACTGAGAGAAAGGTCCAGAGGGTGAGAAAGGCCCTCGATCCCCCCGGAGAGGCAAAGGAGGACTGGCGTATAATAGCGGATCTTTCAGGACGCATGGGTTATCCCATGAATTATGGGAGCGCCCAGGGGATTATGGCTGAAATCGCCGGCATCACTCCATCCTACTGCGGAATCAATTATAAAAGGCTGGAACACGAAGGTATTTTCTGGCCCTGCACAGGAACGGATCATCCTGGAACCCCATGCCTCCACATGGACAATTTCACCTGCGGTCTTGGGGTATTCCACGGCATCGAATGGATACCTCCCGCCGAACTGCCTGATGAGCAATTCCCGCTCTATTTGACAACAGGCCGCGTCCTCTATCAGTACCACACGGGCACCATGACCATGAAGAGTGAAGGGCTTAACCGGCTTGCGCCGGAGGCGTTTGTGGAAATATCTCATGAGGATGCCGCCAGCCTGGGTCTTAAAGATGGAGAGGCGGTTAAACTGGCCACAAGAAGAGGTGAGATCACGGCAAAGACCAGGATATCTCTCAAGGCAAGGAGCGGAACCGTTTTCGTTCCCTTTCACTACGCGGCCGGACCGGCCAACGCGCTGACAAACCCCGCCATTGATCCAGTCTCAAAGATACCGGAATACAAGGTTTGCGCGGTTAAAATTGAAAAGATCCAGGGAGGAATTTGAAAGATGTCCTTCACAGAAGATCTGTCGAGTATAAATAAGGACCTGACCCCCGAAATGATGGTCAAAGTGGACGAGATAATCGCAATGCACAGAGGCAGGCCCGGATGCCTTATCCCGGTACTTGAAGAGTGCCAGGGCGTCACCGCCTATCTGCCCGTTGAACTCCAGGAATATATAGCAAGGGGGCTCAACATGCCTGCCAGCAATGTGTATGGGGTTGTGACCTTCTATTCTTTTTTCTCTATGGTCCCGAAGGGAAAGCACACAGTCAAGGTATGTATGGGCACAGCCTGCTACGTTCGGGGTATGAGCGAGATACTCAGCAGGATACAGTCCGAGTTCAAGCTGGAAGTTGGAGACATAACGCCTGACAGGCGTTTTTCCCTTGAGTCGGTAAGGTGCCTGGGCGCGTGCGGCCTTGCTCCTGTTGTCATGGTGGACTCAGATACCCACGGCGGCGTAACGCCTGACAGGATCATTCAGATCCTTAACCATTACAAATAATTTTTTTTGAGCCATGGATGAAGGTGATAAATTTACATGAGGCTTTCAGATGTAAGAGACATATTAGGAGCTGACGTAGCGGCTGGCGAGGAAAAGCTTGACATGGAGATCATGGCAGGGGCAGGGGGAGACTTGATGAGTGATATCCTCAGAGGCCCCAAGGAGGGAGTGCTTCTCCTCTCGGGACTTAACAACATCCACTCAGTGAGGACGGCAGTCATTGCAGGAGCTTCAGCCCTTGTTCTGGTCAGGGATAAGATCCCCGACGATGATATGAAGAACCAGGCAAGAGAAAGCGGTTTGCCGCTTCTCACCACCCCTTTCACCATGTTTACCGCCTGCGGAAGGCTGTTCAGCGCCGGATTGAGAGGAGTGGAAAAGAAGCGCTCAGAGTAGAGCAAAGACTCCAATGGCCATTTTGACCAAAAGCTACCCCATTAAAGCAAGGGATTACCTGAAGGCGGGCGAGATCTCAATGGACATTCACGGGCTCATGAAAAAGATAGGTTTCGCAACAGAGTTGATAAGGAAGGTATCCATCTGCGCTTATGAGGCCGAAATGAATGTGGTCATGCATGGGGGTGACGGAGTGATGACGATTGAGATAGCCGGAGATTCAATAGATATAAACGTAAAGGATTCCGGCCCAGGCATAGAGGACGTTGGCCTTGCAATGAAGGAGGGGTTCAGTACGGCCTCAGAGGAAGCCAGGCAGATGGGTTTCGGCGCCGGCATGGGGCTCCCCAATATCAAGAAAAACAGTGGCAGTCTCGACGTGATTTCTGAAAAGGGTAAAGGAACAGAGTTAAGGATAGGTTTTGTGGTCTGATAGGCGGCTAAGTGGTTAATAATACACCTCTTCACTATGTGCACATAGACGAAAAGCGCTGTGTAGGATGCGTCCGATGCATGAAAGCTTGCCCGACAAAGGCCATAAGGGTGAGGGACCTTAAGGTGGCAAAGATCGTGGGCACCTGCGTGGATTGCGGCGAGTGCATAAGGGTTTGCCCACACGGCGCTGTCAAGGCCATAACTACCAGAGACGATCATAGCATGCCTGCCGCCAATATGATCATAAGCGCCTCCCCGGTCTTATACTCTCAGTTCGGTCAGGATGTCCTGCCCGAAGAGATCCAGGCGGCCCTTCAAAAGACATTTGAATATGTCTTTGATCAGACCTATTTCCTTGATCTATACAATGTCGCGCTTGAGATATATATCAAGGAGACCCTGGGGAAGGAAGACTCCGCCCGACCTCTTATATCCCCGGTCTGCCCTGTGGTCAACAGACTCATCGCGTTTAGGTTCCCTTCCCTTTTGAAGAACCTGAGCCCTATCCTGACTCCCAGGGAACTTGCCGCTAGAGAATTAAAGCGTCGCATTGAAGATGACGATCTATTGAAGAAAAGCGATTACGGCGTTTATCACATCACGCCATGTTCTGCCAAGATGATATCCATAAACAGCCCCATGTTTTTAAAATCCTCCTACCTCGACGGGGCCATAGGCATCAACGACGTCTTTGAATCCATAAAGAGAAACCTTCCAGGCCCCTATGAGGGATCTCTGACAAGCCCCTCCAACAGCCTTGCTATCGGCTGGGGCATCTCAGGAGGAGAGATAGCCGCGATGGGCGAGGGCAACTATATGGCCGTGTCGGGGCTCCCTGAGACCATCCGATATCTTGAAAAGATAGAAATGGGACTTTTTAGAGACATTGAGTACTTTGAATTCAGGGCCTGCCTTGAGGGCTGTATCGGCGGACCATTGACGGTAGCCGACAGGTATGAGGCAAAAAGGACGGTCATGAAGATTTCCAGGATGTTCACCCACGATAAAAGGATTAGATATGCCCAGGCTGAAAGGGCATACAGAACGGGATGGTTTTTCAGCGAAAAGAGGCCCGGTCAGATTAAAGAGGCCGGAAATCAATCCGGCATTATCCACGCAATCGAGAGGCAGGAAAAGATAGCAAAGATCCTGGAGGGTCTTCCCGGCAAGGAATGCGGATTCTGCGGATCACCGGACTGCCGAAGCTTCGCCGAGGACGTTGCCGACGGGACCGCCAGGCTTGAAAGCTGTATCAGAACGAGACTAACATAACTGATTGGGAGGGAGATTTGAAGCTTTCGGACATAGTTCATCGCCTTGATCTTAGAACTGAACCAGGTCAGAAAGGCATGGATCGCGAGGTCCAGGGAGGTTACTGCGGGGATCTTTTGAGCGATGTCATGGCCAACGCGAGGAAGGGTTATCTCTGGCTCACTGTACAGTCGCATCAGAACATTGTAGCGGTGGCCGTACTCAAGGAACTCGCGGCAATCATCCTTGTAAACGGCCGGCTTCCTGATGATGAAACCATCAAGAAAGCGGAGGCGGAGGGTATTCCCATACTCCTTTCAGCAAAGCCGGCATACGAAGTTGCCGGTATCCTTCATAGTTTGGGTGTGGGCGGTGAAGGGAATTGAGAGCCTTCAAGGCGGATCTTCACATTCATTCATGCCTTTCTCCGTGCGGCGAACTGGATATGAGTCCCAGGGCCATTGTGGAAAAAAGCGTGGAAAAAGGACTTGACCTTATTTCAGTGTGTGATCATAACAGCGCTGAAAACGTGGCAGCGGTCATGAGGGCCGGGAGACAAAGTGGAATCGCGGTACTGGCCGGGATGGAGATCTCTTCGAGAGAAGAAGTCCATAGCCTTGCCTTTTTTGACACTGAGGAGCAGATCCTGAGATTGCAGGATCTCATATACGCTCACATGAAAGGCTCCAACAGACCCGAGCTTTTCGGAGACCAGGTGGTTGCCAACGAGTACGATGAGGTTGAGGGTTTTAATGACCGGCTTCTTATAGGAGCCGTGCAGCTCGGTCTGGATGAGATTGTGGAGACCGTCCACCGGCTTGGAGGAATCAGCATTGCCTCCCATGTGGATCGTCCGAGCTTCAGTGTCATGAGTCAGCTCGGTTTTTTCCCTGACGATATCTGCCTGGATGCGGTGGAGATTTCACGGCATACATCGGTCGGAAAAGCCATGGCCACGATCCCCGGCATCGAGAAGTTCACTATTGTGTCATTTTCCGATGCCCACTTTCCGCAGGATATAGGCTGCGCCCATACTTCATTTCTTTTGGAGGCCCCGGCAGTGGAAGAGATAAAACTGGCGCTGGGAAGCAAGGAGGGAAGAAAAGTTTTGGAACTGGCAGGCAATGGATGATGAAAGCGGAAGGGCCGTGAGGGAGTTAGCTTTACATCTACTTGATATTGCTGAAAACGGGATAAACGCCGGAGCGAACCTTATAGAGATCAAGGTCGGGGAATCCTTTGGAGACAATTTGTTGAGGATAAGCGTAAAAGATAACGGGAGGGGTATCCCTCCAGAGCTGATCGAGAAGGTGCTTGACCCTTTCTACACCACCAGAACAACGAGGCGCGTGGGACTGGGTTTGTCTCTCATAAAGGAGGCCGCAAGGAGGTGCGACGGCGATTTTCAGCTGGAGTCAAAGGAGGGACATGGAACTGAGGTGAAGGTCAGTTTCAGGAGAGATCATATTGATCTTGCGCCCCTGGGAGATGTGGCCGGTTCAATGATAAGTCTCATATTGGGTAACCCGGGAATTGATTTTATCTATGATCATGATGTAGATGGAAAAAGGTTCCGACTCGACACCAGAGAGGTCAAGAATGAACTCGATGGAGGCGACATCACACATCCGGAAGTAATCGGCTTTCTGAGACAATTCGTTTTAGAGGGTCTTGCGGAGATAAGACAGCAATGAAAGAGGCACAAGATGGCTAAGCTTACAATTGAAGATCTGAAAAAACTAAGAGACAGCGCGAAGCAGTCAACGGCCCTCCGCGAGGGGGAAACCAACGTGAAAATAACGGTTCACATGGGCACATGCGGAATAGCGGCAGGCGCCAGAGAGGTCATGGACGCTCTTCTGCAGGAAGTTACCGAGGCCAAGCGCTCCGATATCAGGGTGGTTACCTCGGGCTGCATGGGCATGTGCAGCAGCGAGCCCAATGTGACCGTGGAGATCAGCGGGAAGGAACCGGTTATCTACCAGCACATGGACAGAAACAGAATGAGGCAGGTCTTTAAACGCCATGTCCTTATTGGAGAAGTTCAGACCGACTTTGCCCTTGCAAGAGTGAAATAGGTTATTCCACCGCACGGTTTTCCAGGCACTTACTGTCCGGCTAAGGCTTTATGGGTTGCCGTCAGGCCGACTGCGGGAAGAGAGGATTTAATAGGAGGCTTACCCATGACCACATTCAGAACCGATCTGCTTCTCTGCGGCGGCACAGGTTGTCACGCATCCGGCAGCATTCATGTCAAAGAAGCCCTGGTGCAGGAACTTGCCCGTCACAAGCTCGAGAATGAGATCAGGATCATAGAAACGGGGTGCAACGGTTTCTGTGCTCAGGGCCCTATAATGATTGTTCAGCCGGATAATATATTCTATCAGAAGCTCAAGGTTGAGGATATTCCACATCTGGTTGAGGAGCATTTCCTCAAAGGCAGACCCGTCAAGAAGCTCTTTTACAAGGAACCGGCCTCAGCCGCAACCATCCCAAGCATGGATGATATCCCCTTTTATTCCAAACAGAAGCTCATCGTCCTCAGGAACAGAGGGGCGGTTGATCCTGAAAATATTGATGAATATATAGCCAGTGAAGGCTACGTGGGTCTGAGCAAGGCCCTCATCGAGATGACCCCGGAGCAGATCATAGGGGAGGTGAAGATCTCAGGCCTTAGAGGCCGCGGAGGCGCGGGATTTCCAACCGGTCTTAAATGGGAATTCGCAAGCAGATCCAAAGGAGACATCAAATACGCCCTTTGTAACGCCGACGAAGGGGACCCCGGGGCCTTCATGGACAGGAGTGTCCTGGAGGCGGACCCTCATGCCGTGCTGGAAGGCATGATTATCGCCGGCAAGGCCATAGGGGCACATCAGGGATACATCTATTGCCGGGCCGAATATCCGCTTGCCATAAAGAGGCTGGGAATAGCCATAAACCAGGCAAGGAATTACGGCTTATTGGGAAAGGATATCCTTGGAAGCGGCCATGACTTCGACATAGAGGTCTATCAGGGGGCCGGGGCATTTGTCTGCGGAGAAGAGACCGCGCTTATGCAATCCATCGAGGGCAAGAGAGGCATGCCGAGATCAAGGCCTCCTTTCCCGGCCCAGCAGGGCCTGTGGAAGAAGCCCACAGTGCTCAACAACGTGGAGACCTATGCGAACATTGCTCAAATCATTCAAAACGGAGGAGCTTGGTATGCCTCCATAGGAACCGAGACCAGCAAGGGCACCAAGGTTTTCGCCCTGACTGGGGCCGTAAGCAACATAGGCCTTGTCGAGGTACCGATGGGTATGAGTCTGAGAGAGATTATCTTCGATATAGGCGGCGGTATCCCCAAGAAAAGAAAATTCAAGGCGGTTCAGCTCGGAGGGCCTTCGGGAGGCTGCGTGCCTGAGGAGTTCCTTGACACGCCTGTGGATTATGAATCCATCATGAAAGTTGGCGCCATAATGGGATCGGGCGGCATGATCGTAATGAACGACCAGACCTGCATGGTGGACATGGCGCGCTTTTTTATGGACTTCATTCAGGATGAATCCTGCGGTAAATGCACCCCATGCCGTGAGGGCACAAGACGCATGCTCCAGATCCTTGAAAAGATAACTCACGGACAGGGCGAGCCTGGAGATCTGGATCTTCTTGAGGAGTTGAGTTACATGATAAAAAACTCCGCCCTCTGCGGCCTTGGACAGACAGGGCCCAACCCGGTGCTTTCCACTCTGAGGTACTTCAGACATGAATACGAGGCCCACATCTATGAAAAGCGATGCCCGGCAAAACGCTGCTTAAGGCTGCTCAAGTTCGAGGTAGATCCCGACAAATGCATCAAGTGCGGTGTCTGCTTCAAGGGATGTCCGGTCCAGGCAATTGAATGGAAGAAAAAGGAGCCCGCGCTAATACTTAAGGAGAAATGTATCAAGTGTATGACCTGTATAACCAATTGCCCGGCCGATGCCATTTCATAACGGAGACGGTAACATGGAGAAGAAAAGCGAACTGAAACTGGCTTACGCGATACTGGTGGCGCTCCTGGTTGTGGGGATAGGGGCCTATGCAGCCCTTCCTTACAGGGCCCCTGACCAGCCTGTCAGGATCGCGTTCCAGAATATAGGCGGCACAGTCCTTTTCGATCACAAGCAGCATTTTTCATCCGATGGTTATGGATACGGATGTAAGGATTGCCACCACGACATTGACAAGAATGATCAGAAGCCATCGGCCTGCACCGAGTGCCATAAAAAAGAAGCCGAAGACGCACCCAAGAGATCTGACGCATTCCATAAGCAGTGCATTGAATGCCACAAGGATGCAGGCATGGGACCTCAGGATTGCGCCCAGTGCCACGTAAGATGAAATCGAACTTAACTGCGGAAGCAAAATCAGCTTCCAAGTCGCAGGAGGCATAAATGATCAAGAGATCGTTCTTCAGCTTGGCCGCTCCCAAACTGACCTATTCGATCCTGACAACCCCTCCCCCCGAGTTGGTGGATATCCCGCTTCCTGAAAGGGCTCAGATCATTCTGGATCACCCTTTGAACGGATCGTTGGGCATAAGGGTCGGGGATACGGTCAAGACCGGTCAGAGATGCGGGGGCCAGGAAGGCAATTATTTCATTTCGCCTATAACAGGAACCGTATCGGCGATATCAGGGACCGTGGGTTATATGGGGAAGAACCTTACTGCCGTCTCCTTTAAGGTGGATGGTAAGGACACTCCTGATGAGGAATTCCGGAACTCTGAAGGCTCATCTGAGCTTGAAAGAGCAACGCGCTTTCTGGGTTATTTACCCGGCCAGCCCGACTTCGGTTTCCTCATAGGCATCAGGGACAATCTGAAGACAGTATTCGTTTCAGGTATGGACAAGGATCTTCTGGTATCAACAAACTCCGTGATAGCAAAGAGGGATTTCGAAGAACTCAAGAAAGGTATGGCTATTATCAGGAAGATCTTTGAAAAAAGCCGCATCATATATCTTCTGCCGGAAGGAGTCCGGTCTGGAGGGGAGATCGAGGGGATTGAGATCAAGACATTGTCTGCGGTCTATCCTCAGTTTTTCCCGAAGATCGTCATGAAGAAGATCTTGGCAATAGAGGTCCCAACGGGAATCAGATGCGATGAGATGGGGGCCGGTTTTTTATCCGCTGAGGCCGTCACAGCGCTAGGAATGGCCTTCTCAACCGGATCTGTCCCACTTGACAAGATCATTACGGTAATAAAGAAGGACGGATCAACATCCTTTGCCAGGGTCAGACTGGGGACGCCCGCAAGGCACGTTTTGGATGTGCTTGGACTGCATGTCGCAAAGGGAGACAGGCTCATATCCGGAGGCCCACTGGCAGGCATAACGCTTTCTTCCGCTGACGCGCCGATATGCGCTGACACTGACTCCCTGATGATACAGGACGCTGCCGCCGCGCCGGCCATATCCGACGCACATTGTCTTAACTGCGGTGAATGCGCAAGGGTATGCCCTGCACATGTCCCGGTCAACATGCTTATAAGGCTTCTTGAAAACAGGCTTTATGACGAAGCTGTCCGTTCCTTTGATCTTCTCTCCTGCATAGACTGCGGCCTGTGCGGTTACGTCTGCCCGGCAGCGATACCAATCTTTCATTATGTGATGCTCGGGAAATACGAGTATGAACGGGCAAGGTCATTGGAGGTGCAAAATGCTTAACGAACAGCTTCTTGCAGGAGCCCACGCCCCATTCTGGCACAACGGAGACAGGATCACCGGCAGGAACTACAATATCATCATCGCAGCCCTGCCCGCCGCCATCGCTGGTGTCCTGTTTTTTGGAATGCCGGCGCTGAGGGTCCTGGCTCTTTCTATCTCAAGCGCCATGGCTTGGGAATTGCTGATAAACCGGCTCATGAAGAGACCTCCGACAATCAGTGATGGGGATGCAGCCCTTATCGGACTTCTCCTTGGAATGCTCCTTCCTGCTACAATGCCCTGGTACGCCGTCCTTGCAGGCACATTTGTGGCCATTGTGGTAGGGAAGATGATTTATGGAGGATTGGGATGTAATCCTTTGAATCCCGTCCTGGTTGCCTTTGCGATCCTGACCCTGTCCTGGAAAGTCATACTTGATTATGACGCCGCCCTTGTGAACTATGAAGTAGCGTTTACTCCGATGTATCCCCTTGTTGCGCTCAAACACTTCGGACCGGCTGTTCTGAGCAAATATGATATCTGGGGGCTGCTTCTGGGAAAGCAGTTAGGCGGAATAGGGGCCGTCTTCGGGTTGGGGTTGGTCATAGGAGGTTGCTACCTCATACTGAGGGGATTTATAAGATGGGAGATCTCTCTGTCTTTTCTTGCGGGAATCTTTTTAGCAGCCCTTATCTTTAACCTTGCAAGCCCGGATAAATACGCAAGCCCGCTTTTTCACCTCGTAAGCGGATTCAGCCTGATAGGGGCATTTTTCCTCGCAACTGAAAATTCATCATCGCCCGTAAACTTCATACCAATGATCCTTTACGGACTTGGAGGTGGGGCCATGACAGTACTGATAAGAAGCATCGGGGCCTTTCCAGAGGGAGTGGTCTTCGCCATCCTGATAATGAATGTGATCAATCCACTGGTTGACAAGATCAGGCCGAGGGCGCTTGGAAGGAGGGTTTAGAAATATGGCTCAGTTATTGAGACTCTTTGCGGCGGTGACCATCATAAGCCTTGTGTCTGGGGGTCTCCTGGCGGCGGTGAAGAGCGGAACGCAGGAGAGGATCGAATACCAGCAGCTCAAGTTTGTAAAGGGGCCGGTTCTCAAGGCCATATTCAAGGATGCCAGCAACGATCCTCTGGCCGACCGGTTGAAGATCCCCCTGGATAAAGGAGAAGTGAACTGCTTTGTGGGAGTCTTCAACGGCAAGAAGAATACCGTGGCCATTGAGGGATTCGGTAAAGGCTTCGGCGGTGACATAGGCGTCCTTGTGGCCATCAATGTTGAAAATGACCAAATCCTCGGCGTGGGAGTGACCACACACAGCGAGACCCCGGGGCTCGGCTCAAGGGCTAAAGAAGACCCCGCCTTTGCAGCCCAGTTCAAGGGAAAACCCATTACCGATCCTTTCAAGGTGAAGGCGGACGGAGGACAGATTGACGCCCTGAGCGGCGCCACCGTGACATCCAGAGGCGTTTGCGGAGCCCTCTTGAGCGTCTCCGAGGCCTACCAGCGTCTGAAACCCGCCATCCTCCAGAAACTTAAGGAAAAGGCATAACGCTACAGGAGATAGTAAAATATGGCAAAAAAGAGCGTGCTTCAGGAGTTTTCAAAGGGGTTGTGGGTCGAAGTACCCCCTTTCCGATTGGTGCTGGGCCTTTGTCCGACCCTGGCCATCACGAAAAGCGTGGATAACGGCATTGGAATGGGCGTGGCCGTCACCTTCGTATTGGTCTGCTCCAATGTGCTTATCTCGCTTCTAAGGAATGTGATTCCCAAGGAGGTTCGAATCGCGTGCTACATCGTCATCATAGCGACCTTCGTCACCGTGGTGGAACTCACCATGCAGGCCTTTGTGTATCCGCTCTTTCTCCAACTCGGAATCTTCATCCCGCTGATTGTTGTCAACTGTATCCTGTTGGGACGGGCCGAGGCCTTCGCGGCAAAAAACGGGGCCGCGGCCTCACTGGCGGATGGCTTGGGCATGGGTATAGGTTACACCCTGGCGCTCACGGCCCTCTCCGCCATAAGGGAGATCCTGGGAAACGGAACCTTTTACAAGATCGCCGTGTTCGGACCGGACTTTGAGCCGTTCCGCTTCATGGTTGAGGCCCCGGGGGCATTTATGTGCCTGGGACTGATGCTCTGCGTCATGAATGCCATTGGTAAGAAATAGGGGGATGACATGGGCGACTATCTGCTTCTTTTCATAAGCTGCATCTTTGTAAACAACATCCTGCTAATGCAGTATCTTGGGAACTGCCCTTTTCTGGGCACCTCCAAGAAGATGGAAACCGCTGTAGGAATGGGTATGGCGGTTGTATTCGTCCTCGTGATGGCAGGGGCCATCACCTGGGTCACGGAATATTTCGTTCTCAAACCCTTCGGTTATGAGTTTCTGAGGACCTTATCATTCATCCTTGTGATTGCGGCCCTGGTCCAGTTCGTGGAATTGTTCCTCAAGAAAAGCATCCCGGGACTGTACGCCGGGTTGGGGATATTCCTTCCCCTGATCACCACCAATTGTGCCGTCATGGGTGTGTGCCTGATAAACATCAAGGAGGAATACAGCTTCATGGAATGTCTGGTCTCCTCCTTCAGTTATGCTGCGGGCTTCGGTCTTGCGCTGGTACTTTTTGCGGGGGTGCGGGAAAGAATACTCCTGGCACGGGTACCCAAACCTCTTCAGGACACCTCCATCGGACTGGTCACAGCGGGCATGATGTCCCTTGCGTTTTTCGCCTTCAAGGGTATGGTCTGATTCCCGCCCCGTAGGCGCTTTCGAATGGGTCGGATTTGAGATGGACTCACGTATTTGATGTTTCTCGGTAAGGAGGAATTTGATGCTCACCGGAATTTTGATCATGGGAGGTCTGGGGGCCGTTTGCGGGCTGGGTCTCGCATTGGCTTCAAAGATTTTTTATGTGTATGTGGATCCTAAGATAGAGGCCGTATCGGCCGCGCTCCCTGGCGCCAACTGCGGCGGGTGCGGTTTTCCAGGATGCGGCGCAAACGCAGAGGCCATAGTTGCCGGCAAATCCACCGCAGGCTCCTGCGTGGCCGGAGGCCCGGATGTAGCCGCGGATATCGCAAGAATCCTGGGTGTCTCCCTTGAGGCTAAAGAACCGGATTTCGCCAGGCCGGGATGCACTTACGGCTATCAGGATGCTGACAGAAAATTCATCTATGAAGGAATAATGGACTGCCGGGCCGCTAGCCTTCTGCATGGAGGATCCAAGGTCTGCCCTATAGGCTGCCTTGGGCTCGGGACGTGTGTAAGGGCATGCCCTTTTGGGGCACTGTCAATGGGACCGGACAATCTTCCTGTTGTAAATACGGATAAATGCACCGGATGTGGAACCTGTGAGAGGGTATGTCCGAAACATATAATCACACTTACATCCAACACGAGGAAGATTGAAAGGGAATACAAGACGGATGAATGCACAGCCCCCTGCCAAAGGGCATGCCCGGCAGGCATTGAGATACCGATCTACATCAGCAAGATCAAGGAAGGAGACTTTGCAGGAGCGCTCAGGGTAATAAAGCAGACCAACCCGCTCCCCCTTGTGTGCGGGCGGATATGCGTCCATCCGTGCGAAGATGAATGCAGGAGAAATCTGGTGGATGAGCCCGTGGCGATTAATTTCCTGAAGCGTTTCGCCGCTGACTATGAGATGCAGAGCGGCAGCCATGTTCAGATCCCGCGAGCCCCTTCTTCCGGCAAGAAGGTAGCCGTTATCGGAGGCGGGGCCGAGGGCCTGACCTCATCTTATTTCTTAAACCGAATGGGACATGACGTCGCTTTGTTTGAGGGATCTTCCCGGCTTGGAGGTCTTCTTCGGACAGGCATAGCTGAGAACAGACTCCCGCAGAAGGTGGTGGACTATGAAATTGAGGGGATACTGGAGGCAGGCGTCGAGGTAAAGATGAATCAAAGATTGGGAAGAGATTTCACAGTAGCCTCTCTTCTGCGTCATGGATTCAGCGCCGTTCTCGTGGCCGTTGGAGGCTGGGATAGTCAGATGCCAGCCGGCGACCGAGACAAGGTAATGCCGGGCATCCGCCTGTTACTCGATTTTATCATGAAAAACCAGGCTGGCACGGTGGCAGGCAAAAACGTCATGATTCTGGGTGGAGGAGCAGCGGCCATAAAGGCCGCCCTAGCCTCTAAAGAAAAAGGAGCGGCAAGCGTACACTTGGTTTTCCGGATGCCCAGCTCCGAAACCCCCTTTCCCAAGGCTCAAATTGAGGCGGCTGAGGCCGCCGGAATCAAGCTTCATTTCAGCAGGGCGGTAACTCGTATTATGGGCCAGGGAGACAGCTTGGCCCACGTTGAAATAGCGCGTGTTTCCGGTGAGGGAACCGCCCAGGGATTAGGAGATCTTTTGGCGGTTGATCTCTTGCTTGTCGGGGCTGGACGTTTCCCTGAACTCATTTATGTCGCACGGGAAGGTGACGGACAGGATCAGGTAGCGGACGATAGGGCCATGGCTTGGCAAAGCCTCCCTCCTTACGCTAGCCCGTTTGCCGGACAGGATATAGGAATATTCAGGCCGGGCGAGGCAGTCAGCGATTACAAAGCCGTTGTGGAGGCCATCGGCGCCGGAAGAAGAGCTGCAGTATCCGTGAATCGCTTTCTTACAGGAAGAGATATTGAGCCCCCCATCAATATGGTAAGAAATGGCATGGACATCTTGAATGTCCGTGAACTCCAGCCCGTTGAAAAGATCCCCCGCACAAAGATGCCTCAGTTGGGGGATGCCGGGCGTCGCGATGATCCGAATGCCGAGATAGAACTTGGTCTTAGTGAGGATCAGGCAAAGGCAGAGGCCTCAAGATGTCTTAAATGCGGTCTTATCTGTTACCGCCGGATGGAGGGATTACGTCAGCCTTCCTGATGATCCGCGTCATGCTGGGTTGATAATCGGGTCTGGAGCGCACAGAGCGGTCGAAGTATATTACGATTGCAAGGCTCAGCCCCAGGCCCAGGGCTCCTCCCAGAACCCTTGAGGCATTATCCCCAATCGGAAATAAATCCGCCAGCCACCCCCCCAGGATGGCTCCAGCGATAAGTCCCGCGACCGGAACTATATAGACAAAGGCGGAGATCTTCATCACCGACGCGGTCGGCATGCTTATCTCCACCCTATCGCCTTCCCTAGCACCCAATATGTTCCTCACCTCAACAAGGAGTTCCTTGTCGCCCTCTATGTGGCAGGATGCCTTTGACTCGCATGAGGCACAGGCCGATGAGCGCTCTATTCTGACCACGGACTTCCCGCCCTTGAGCCCCTCTACTGTCCCCTGCTCTCTAACCATCCTCAATCTCCCTCTAGGTAACCCCCCATGCTCAGGCCTGGCACAACAAAGGATCAATCCCCACCCTCTCATTACGGACCCGATCCGGAATTCATGTTAAAATAATGGATTCCAGCCAGTGCCGGTATGACGATCCATTTTCATATAAACGCCGTCCGCGTCCATCGGTCCTCCGGATAATGCACGCCGTTTTATTTTAATCATTCATCGGTCGGTTTACAAAGACCCTGTGCTGCGGGATAGAAGTTCACGAGTTCCAAGGAGTTCCACCGGCTTGAAATTAGGTTCTCGCGAGATATCTTCTCAAGGCCTGCAGCCGGGAAAATGTTTACAGTTGACAGGCATTATATTTTTCCTATAGCTTTCATATAGTATAAAATGAGTTCCCCCGGGTTCATTTAGCGCCTAGTTTAGCGCTCTGAGCAGAGGGAGCCTTTCCTAACCATGGCTTTTAGTCCTCAAAGGGTTGTGCTTTTGTAGCTTTTATCAACCATTAATGAAAGGAGGAAGATATGACTGCGGTTAAGGTTTTGGTTCCTTACAATTTCTCGGTGCATGACTGGAAGGCATTTGACTTTATTGTAACCATGCTTGCGAAAAGGCATGATGCGGGGATAAGCATCTTTAACGCCTATCCCCCCGTCCCGGAGATTGATCTAACTGCAAATCCGGAACTCGCTAAAATGAAAGGAGGGCTTCTCTACCTTTCAGAAGAACTTAAGAGAAAGAGAGAAGGCCTTGAGATTGCGAAGCAATACTTTACAAAAAGAGGCTTTTCCCCGGCTCAGATTGACATAATATTTAAGAGGCGGGACAAGAATGTGGCTGACGAGATAATTGATACGGTTATTAAGGGCCGTTACAATGTAGTTGTTCTTACACCTACCCCAGGGAAGGTAAGTAAGCTTTTCGCGAAGAGCGTACACGACAAGATACTTTCAACGGTAAAAGACGTTACGGTCTGCATTCCCACCTAGGTGAAACCCGGATTGTTTTGGATGGAGGTGTCCAATGAGCGCGCTGAATAAGATAGACATGAAGACGATGAAGAAAGCCATCAGGGTAGCGTCCGAATCCGAGAGCCTCGACGCCATGGCTAATGGCATAGTTCAGCTACTTGTTGCCGATTTGGCAGTAAAAGGATGCGCTGTTTTTTTCCTTAATCCCGATTATAAGGAACTGGAGATGCTTGCCACCTTCGGACTGAGCCCTTCATATCTGACAAAGGGAACCCTTTCAGCGGACAAGAGCTTCGCCGATAATCTCAATGGGAAGCCCTTTGTCTGTGAAGATGTCAGCAGGGAAAAATCCGTTCAGTACCCTGAAAAGGCAAGGGAAGAGGGAATTGTTTCCATAGTATCGGTGCCCATCGTCTTTGCACGGGACGTTCTGGGCATCCTGCGCCTGTATCGCGGAGAGGCCTGGAAGCCCTCAGAGGAAGACATTGACTCCCTGGAGGTTCTGGCACTCACAATTGGAACCGCGATGGCAAGCAGTCGCCTTTTAAACGCAGTTCAGACAATAGCTGAAGTGACGGCTAATGTGCTGCCAAGGCAGTGACAATAAACTTTTTACCAGGTAAATCAATTTAAGCCCCTAATTTAATCCTGTGCAAGAACCTTCCCGGCCAATGGACCGCTCTTAGCTGAATGAGTATGGAGCGGTCCTTTACCCCACCTTAGAATCAGGATTTGCTCCGAGGTGATAAGCACCTGTACCAAAAAATATAATTATGCATCATATATAAGTCATTATCTCCTTGACTTATAACTATGCATTATATATGATTCATCCATGTTAATCGAAATCGGTAGAAAGATTCAGCAGGCCCGGAAAAGCCGAAGGATTACCCAGGCAGAGTTGGGAAACGCGCTGGGCATGAGTCGTAACACCATCGGGCAGATCGAGAGAGGTACGGTTCAGGACATCGGCGTGAGGAAACTCATCCGGGTGCTCGAATTTCTGGGACTGGAGTTGCAAACCCGGCCGGCGGGAAGGCCTCCAACTCTGGAAGAACTGCGTGATGAGGAGATCCGCTAATGGCCGCCGCACCGTCCCTCGCCGTATGGGCCGGAGAGATGAAGTCCGGTATTCTTGATCGGGAACGGGACCGCGAATATGTGTTCGCCTACTCAACGGAGGCCGGAGCCGATGCCCAGGTTTCCCTGACTATGCCTGTAAGGCTTGAGAGTTGGGTAAGCCGCGACCTGCATCCCATATTCCAGATGAACCTGCCGGAGGGTGCCCTGCTGGAGGCCATCCGCCGGGCTATTGCCAAGATGATTGGCGAAGATGACCTGTCGCTTCTGCGTGTGACCGGGGGGAACCAAGTTGGTAGAAACCGGTTCTCCCTCACCAAAGATGCTTTTCCACAGATTTCAGAAACACCCGAATCCCTCAATGAACTCCTCACATACCCTGACACCCGTGAACTTTTCCATGAGCTTGTTGTCAGGTATGCACTGCGATCGGGTATATCGGGCGTTCAACCTAAGGTATTGCTTGATGCCACAGAGCGAGGCACATTAGCGTCAGCTCGCTACATAGTCAAGTCGTGGGGAAGCGATTACCCATATTTAGCGGCAAACGAGTATTTTTGCATGACTGCGGCAAAACGCTCCGATTTGCCTGTGCCTGAATTTTATCTCTCAGACAATGGCGGTCTCTTTATAATGCGCCGCTTCGACCTCACCCCGGACGGCGTTCCCATGGGATTCGAGGATATGTGCAGTCTCCAAGCTTTCGGCACCTCCAAGAAGTACGGAAGCAGTTATGAACGGGTTGCGAGGAGCATCAGAGACTTCGTCTCCGGGGAACACCTGATCGCGGCACGGGAGCAGTTTTTTGCGACCCTGTTGCTCTCGATCATGGCGCGCAACGGCGACGCCCATTTGAAGAACTTCGGCGTCCTCTACGCCTCACCTGGCGGCAAGGTCACACTAGCGCCTGTGTACGACGTTGTGACAACCACGGCCTATATCAGAAAAGACGTGCCCGCACTTACGCTGGAGGGAACAAAAAAATGGTGGCCCCGAAAGGTGCTGGAACGTTTTGCCGTGACGCATCTTTCCCTGCCGGTAGGTGTTATTGCGCATATTTTCAAGCGCATTGCCGCGGCGGTAACCGAAACAAGGGGGATGATTCCGAAGTATATCGCTGACCATCCGGAGTTCCGCGAAGTCGGCGAGCTTATGATGGCACAGTGGGATGAAGGAGTGAAAGACCTGCTTGGCTGATGTATCATCTCCCAACCCCAAATCCGGATTAGGAAACTAAGACAATGCTACAACCGTTGGCCATCAAGTGATTTGTTTGCAATCAGGCAGCAGGGTGTCACCTTGGGGATAAGTGCCGGGAACAATGCCAGTTTTATCAAATACTATCAAAGATTGGACTCAGCCTAATTGTCAAGGGCATCCTCGAATGCATGATGCCTGGAAGTTGAAGCTACCTGCGTCCATGCGAGAGGATTCCCCGTTCCTTTTGCGTTGTCTTTCATATCGCGATATTATATCCTGCCTGAGAAATGCGCCGAGACATTTCGTATCTCACCTTAAGGGATGAGGGAACATGTCAAATGGAAGAGATAGAGCCTTCCAAATTTCAGAAAATTATCCACAGTATTATTGACTCGACAATTTACTCCCATCAGCCCGTGCTTATAAGGGATGAAAAAGGACTCCTGGTAAAAATCGTGCCTTTTTCTGAACAGGAGTCATGGCTCGGATGCATGAGGGATAAGGGAAAGATTACAGGAGACATTATCTCTCCGGCAAAAGATACCGATAACTGGAAGGTCATATCAGAATGAAATACCTGCTGGATCCGCATATATGGTTATGGAGTCTTATGGACCCTGGCAAATTAGGCATAAACATCATAGAGTTGCTTGAGGACAAAGATTATGAGTTGTGCATATCTCCGATTACGGTATGGGAAACTCTGGTTTTGGCTGAGAAAGGCAGAACTGAACTCAGCCCATCGCCGAAAGAGTGGATAGCTGAGGCTCTTAAACGAAGTCCTGTAAAAGAGGCAAGGCGGAAGCCATGAAAACAGAGCCGATTTTCATCCCAATCCTATAAACGCCGTTGTTGTCCTCGATGATCCTTACAAGGTAAACAACCCCGGCAGTGACACCCTGGTGATCCTTACAAACTCTTCTGTAGAAAAGCCTCAATGCCTATGATGCCAGGAGCACTATTGAAAACGGACTGTTCCGGGAGGCCAAGCAGGGCTGGTTCATAGAAAGAGCCCCGAAGAACAGTGCCTCTGCCTTCCGCTCCCATGTCTACCTTACCCTTATCACCATGGCCCTTACTACGGGACATGGATGGACATACAGGACAAACGGGAAGGCGACGGGGAGGAAACCGGAATAAGAAGGTTCCGCCAGAAGGTAAAGCAGGAAAACGGGAGCAAACTTATCGTCTTTGATCAAGGTCGCTACGCCATCTTTGATGCCTATGAGCTGTTTATCCTTTGTGGCAGAAACGTGCTGATGCCTGTATAATTTTTGGTTTGCCCTTGCCTCTAAGACCGACCCCTTTTACGAAACGGCTGAAACCAAGAGCGCCCCTACAAGGCGATCCCACTATCACCCCAAGAAAACCAATCCCCCAAGATACCAATCAATATTTACGGCGGCTGAATAGCCCCTCCTATGCTCTCACAGGCATTTTTCTCAGGCTTCGCCCCTTTGCCCAATTCGCTGTGTCGAATACCCAGATAAACATGAACCGGTTGACACTCCCTCAATTATCATCTCAGATGAAACCCGAAGTCCTCACCGCACTCTGACCTTTTTCTTTCCGTCCCGTAATAAGCCCCTAACCAGCCGTCTGCACCATGCAATTCTGAAGAGTCCGAACAGGAAGATTTTGGAACTCTTTTTACCAGTCTTGATCCAATTATTCTGGCAGTATTCACCATGGCTGCAGAACGGCAAAGGCTTGCGGTCTTTGGGGTTTCCAGTTTGCAGCCGTCAAAAAACCAGGAATGAAAGGGGAAAAGAATGACAGACGGGGAGGACCTTTTAAACTTCTTCCGAGCCTTCAACGATGCTCTCAGGGTGACTATGGAGTTTGCAAAGCCCCACGGGTACACCCTCATACCTACCTTTCCTGATCACAATACCGGCGATATAGCCATTGGCAGCCAGCGCCCAGACGCATCTTATGCAGATACTACAATCGAGCAACTCCTGTATCCTCTTAAGCGCATGCACATATCCGGCCAGGGAGTGGGCACAAAGATGGGTGCCTACACATTTAACATCTTTAGCTCGAATCTTTCAGTCCTTTGCTACAGCTATGGCTCATGGCTGTAATGGCTTGAACTCAAGATTACTGAATATGATCAGACATCATTTATACTTAGGAATGCCGGCATGAAATAGATGCCACTCTCGGGGGGCTCAGCCCTCCTATATATCTCACCCACTGAGAACGTCAGGCAATCATTAGGGAGGCTGCTTTCCGATCATGCTTTATCTTAGAGCTTAACATCTTGGATTTTTTGAGCTTAACCAGGCTTTACCTCCTTTTGTCAGCCGTTCAGCCCTGCCAAACCTGCCGGGCAGCAACCCCTCTTACAAAACCATCAACTAAAGGAGATACCCTATGGACAAGACCTATGTGCTTGACACCAATGTTCTATTGCATGATCCGACCGCCTATCTCAATTTCCAGGAAAACGACATTGTAATACCTCTGGCAGTAATAGAAGAGATTGATGATCAGAAGAGAAGGCAGGATGAAATTGGGCGTAATGCCAGATTTTTCTCGCGTGAAATTGATGCACTCCGCGGGCAGGGTCATCTTTCAAGAGGAGTGACCCTGCCGGGTGGAGGCAGTCTGAGGGTCGAATTGAATCACGACGAGTTGGTTGAGTTCCCGAAGGGGCTTGACCCAAAGAAATATGATAACAGAATCTTGTGCCTGGCACTCAACCTGATTCAACAGGACGGTCTCAGAGTGATTCTGGTGTCAAAAGATCTCAATCTGCGCATCAAGGCCGATGTAATGGGTATTGCAGCAGAGGACTACAGGACGGACAAGGTTGACTGCGGCAACCTCTATAAAGGATATAGAGACATTTACCTGTCTCACGAAGAATTCGACGCCTTTTTCAAGAAGCGCTGGGTTGCGTGGGAGCCGGCACCTGAACCTAATCCCAATGAATTCTGTATCTTGAAGAATCCTTCCAACGGCTCCCAGTCAGCGCTGGCCAGGTATCAGCCGGGTAGATTATTGCCGTTGAATTACGGGGATAAGCCCAATTGGGGCATAACGGCCCGCAACAAAGAGCAGAAATTCGCCTTTGATCTGCTCATGGATGATTCCGTCCAGGTGGTCACCCTGGTGGGGGGGGCCGGAACCGGCAAGACCCTTCTCGCCCTTGCCGCTGGTCTTGAGAAGGTCGTTCAGGAAAGGGCATACCGCAGGTTTCTGATTATGCGTCCATTAGTTCCGATGGGAGAGGATCTTGGCTATCTGCCAGGATCTAAGGATGAAAAATTAAGACCGTGGATGCAACCCATATTCGACAATCTTGAACACCTCTTCCAGGGAACTGAAGACTGTTCCCACATCATGAGCGAATTGACTGAAAGAGGTCTTCTTGAGATGGAGACTCTCACTTACATCAGAGGAAGGAGCATCCCCAATCAGTTCATACTCTGCGACGAGGCCCAGAATTTAACACCCAATATGATCAAGACCCTTGTCACAAGGGTCGGCGAGGAGACAAAGATCATCTTTACCGGCGATCCTGATCAGATAGACCACCCCTACCTTGACGCAAGCAGTAACGGACTTACCTATCTTGTTGAGCGATTCAAGGGTGAGAGCATCACCGGGCACGTAACACTTTCCAAAGGGGAAAGGTCAGGCGTGGCAGAACTGGGCGCAAGACTTCTTTAAAAGGTAGTCCCCTTCCATGCACCAATAGCTTTCCCCTAATCCATCGGAAAGCCTAAATCTTTCCTCTTGTTGATGAGATACGCTTCATTCCAGCGTATTCATTTTCCTCTCCTCTTATCTCTGCAGAGATCGTCACAGGCATCTATTATCAGCGTAATGCGTTTCTAACAGCGAGCCCTCATTCTTAAGACTCATCGTGCAGCGGTCCATTCAGAAGCCCTGATAGTCCGCCAGCAGAGGCTTAATTGAACTGAATCGCCCTGGAGGGAAAAATATGGAAGAATTAAGGGAAAGTATCTCCATTTCGTTTAGAAGACCACATGCCAAGAGCCCTTTTGCTGCATCGGCCTCTCGAATCATGATATCTATGCTGGAGCGGTTGCTTGCCATAACTCGCTTGAAATCATTATATAAAAATATTCAAACCTGCTCCGATGAATTCCTATTCTCTGAAAAGACCCTCGCCATGCTCAACTGTTCTTATCAGGTTGAGCCGGATGCCTTGAACAACATACCCAAAGAAGGTCCTTGCCTCCTGACGGCAAACCATCCATTCGGAGGCATAGACGGCCTTATACTGATCAGCGTGCTGTCAAAGGTCAGACGCGATTTCAGGATACTGGCTAACAACATGCTCTGGTCTGTCACCGAGCTTAGACCATTTCTGATTCCGGTTGACCTCTTTTCCGGAAATGAAAGAAGAAAGAGAAATTTCAGTCCCATGATGCAGGCAGTGAAATGGCTTAAGGGAGGAGGCCTTCTGGGAGTTTTTCCTGCCGGTGAGGTCTCGCACCTGCACGTCAGCAAGAGAAGGATACAGGACCCGGTGTGGAATTCATCCGTGGCAAGGATGGTTCATTTGAGCCGATCGCCTGTTGTCCCTGCCTATTTCGCAGGGCGCAACAGCAACTTCTTCCAGATAGCCGGCCTCATTCATCCCCGCCTGAGAACCGCCATGCTTCCAAGGGAACTAATTAAGGAGCATAGAAGATTGCCGGTATTAAAGATCGGAAGGCCGATACCTTACAGGAAAATGGCATCCATGCAAGATCCTTATGAATTGACCAACTATCTGCGATTCAGGACCTATATTCTTGGCCTTGGGATCGTATCAGCACCTACCCGGCCGTGCGGCTGCACTTGTGACCCGTTGGAGAGGCAAACTCCCTTGCCATTTCGGTTTGAGAATGAATCCATTGTCAGGGAGCTTCAGAATCTGCCTTTGCAGAATATGCTTTTGCAGAGTAGCGCAATGCAGGTCTTTGTAGCCAATGCGGCCTTGATCCCCCGATGCCTTAATGAGATAGGCCGCCTTCGGGAAATAAGTTTCAGGGCTGCCGGTGAAGGAACCGGAAAGGCTCTGGATTTAGATAGGTTCGATCAAACCTACCTCCATCTTGTTCTATTCAATCATGAAAAGAAGGAGATCGTAGGGGCTTACAGACTTGGACCTACAGATGTATTGCTCCCCAGATATGGCGTGCGTGGCCTCTATACCAGCACCCTTTTTTGCTACCCAGAGGAGTTTGTCGAGCGAATCGGGCCAGCGCTTGAATTGGGCCGAAGTTTCATCCGGCCTGAATATCAGAGGAGTCCATCCGCCCTGTTCTTATTATGGAAGGGCATAGGGCAGTTCATATCCTTTCATCCTCATTACAAAACATTGTTCGGCCCCGTCAGCATATCAGACAGTTATCTGGCCTGCTCGAAGCATCTCATAGCCAGGTTCCTGGAGCTCAATTGCTCATTTCATCCACTCTCGGGTATGGTGCGCCCAAGGCGTCCTTTCAAGAGCAAGGGATTTCGGCACCTTGACAGAGACATATCGCGATTCTCCTCAAACGATATTGAAGAGATTTCATCTTGGGTCTCCGAGATGGAGAATGATCGGAAGGGATTACCTATCCTGCTGAAGCACTACATCAAGCTCGGGGGCAGAATCCTTTCTCTGAGCGTTGATCCATCCTTAGGAAACGTAATAGACGGGCTCATAATAGTGGATTTGGCCTCCGCGGATTCAAAGGTCCTGGAACGATATATGGGCAAATCCGCCTTCAATATGTACAGGAAGTTCCAGCAGGAAGGAAACCACACGCTTAGATTGGCGGCTTAGATTATCAATAGTCCCCCAACATAAGAAGTCAGCGGCCTATTTTCAGAAGTCATAGAACAGGAGGTTTAGGCTGAGCAAGAAGCGTGCCCTTAAGGATGCAGGTCAGTATCCTATAGCTGAAAAGGGATTCGCTGGGCCCGGATCAATCACGGGCGTGGCCATGATTGCCCAAACCATGAGCATCGGGATCCTTTTTGTGCTGATAGGATGTCTCTTTACAAGGCGGTTTCTGAAAATGTTCTTATAGTGACCATCCTCAAGCGGCTTTTTTGAGGTCGTCGTATCTTGTGTCGGTCTTGATTTTGAAATAGCTGTCCCATAGCTTCCGGTAGGCGGATTTAAAGGACCTGCCCTCCATGTAGGATCTGGCATCCATCCCCATCTCTCTGAGGCGGGAGGGATTGTCAATTAGCTGAAGGATTGCATCAAGGCAAGTTCCTACATCTCCGGACGGGAACACAAAGCCCGTCTTTCCCAGGATTATGTTCTCCTGCGGCCCCCCTTTATCGCTTACGACAACAGGCAGACCCGAGGCCTGGGCCTCTAGGACAACATTTCCGAACGTGTCTGTGGTTGACGGGAATACAAAGATATGGCTCGATGCATAAACCTCGGCAAGGTCAAGATCAAAGAGAAAGCCTGTGAAGGTTACCGGAAGGCCCTTCATTGTCATTTTCATTTCTGCCAGATACGGCCCATCGCCCACCACGACCAGGTGTACGCCATTTCTTATTTTGCTCAGCCTTTTCATGAGTTCCACAAGTAAAGGTAAATCCTTTTCCTTCGAAACCCTTCCAACATACAATAGCTTTACGGCATTTTCATCTATCCCATAGCGCTTCTTGAATATACCGTTGCGCTTCGACGGGTGAAATGTCTCTATGTCTATCCCCCGGGGATAAACACTTATCTTGTCCCGCCTTATGCCTCTCTTTATCAGCTCCTCTCCAGTAGCCCTGGAGGGAACGTATATAAGATCCATCTGGCCATAATACCAGACCATGAATTTCCACATCAGGTCACCCATGGCTAGGTCTTCGGTTAGTGCGGCCGCGTACTGGGGCACAGCCGTATGATATGTTCCACATATTGGAATTTTGAGGATGCGGGCGACCGCCAAAGCCACTAGCCCTACAGGACCGGGGGTTGCGGAATGGATGTTGGTAAATCCTTCCTCATAGCAGTAATTGAGGACTTCAAGGAGAGGCGGATAATACAGTTTCAACTGCGGATACTCAGGGATATCAAAAGAACCTACCGGATCGAAGTTTTTTACTCCAGGTTCAGAGGTCCCCGGCCCACAAGATATTATCACCTGACTGTTCTTCTCCGTCATTGCAAGGGCTGCATGCTGGCGAAGGGTCAAGGCCACGCCGTTGATATCTTTGAAGGTGTCGGTGAAGTGAGCAAGTTTTGTTCCTTTTGCCTGGTCAGCCGCAGGGATTCTGTTGAACTGTCTCAGGAGATTGAGGCAAAGGCTTTTGTCGGAGGCGAACATGGAATAGGAAACGAAATATGGGGAAAGCATGGTATAAAGAGCAGCGGCAGAACCCATGGTCTGAAACGCATCAAAGAGATTGGCTCTGGGAAGACTTGTCAGTATCGAATCAACCAGTCGTGCCATTGCCGCGTTGAAGGCTTCATTGACAAAAGAGAACCACGTGTCTTCGAGCCCGTCAAATGAACCCCTGCCTGAAGACAAAAGACCCTTCATGTCGGGATTGCTTTCGATTACTCCGGCGGCTCCGGCAAGAAGAAGGTCTTGTATTCGCAGTTGATCGCCGCTGTGATGCAACCTCCTTGATCCAATAGCATTACGGATCTTACCCATAAATCCGTTATCCGATTGAGCGCACTTGCCGGTGAGGGCGCGATGAACAAAGCGAAGGAGCGGCTCGCTGCCCGCAAAAAGCTCAAGATCAAACTTGCTCCTGTAGAATTGATACGCAACGCCGTAAACATTGTGAGCCAGTGTCCTGGGGCTGGAGGCAACACCCTTGATAATCGCGCCTCCGTGCTTGATGATCCCCAGAAATCCCTTAACATCCGTGGCTTCCTCAACCTCACAATAGCTGCGCGCGATATTGAGAGAGGAGTGGTCGTCGGAGCCTCCTATGAGGCTTTTCTCCCATGGTCTTTCATCAAAAGGGGCGATTCCCGTTCGATCTGATATCCGCTCGATGTCTGTAATAGTAAGGTTGGTCAAAATCTCTTTAAGCACCTCGTTTTGAAGGGGATTCCTTGAGCCGTTCAGTTCGAATATCCTGAAGAGCAAAAGGCAGATTTCGAAGTGCTTTATGGTGAGTTTGTCGTTCACGCTGAAAAGGGGATGGGCAAGGGCGTGGACTACGCGTTCGCTTCTCAAGTATTCCACTAGGTCGAAGACGCTTTTTCGCAGACGGGATATCTCCTCATGTTGGGCCTCATTTATATCATAGGCGAGGACATGAAGCTTGCAACCGTCCTCAGGGAAGTATGTGGTGATTTCCTCGCTTAGGAAAACATTGTTGAAGTCTGCTAGTTCCAGGCATCCCTCAATCGTGTTGTGATCGGTGATTGTAAAGAATGTCATGCCCTTTTCTCTTGCGGATTCATAAAGGGCCCTGGTATCAGTATAGCTCTCAGCACAGCCGATCTTCCTTAGAATCCATTCTGAGGGCCTCTTTGAAAAGCACGAATGGACATGAAGATCGGCACGTGAAACAATTTCAGTCATATTAGACCTCCATAAAAAGTAAGGTTAGTGAACTCGTCAGTTACCCGACTATTGGACAAGGATCGTCTCCCCAGCCCTGACCTTTTCCCCTGCCTTCACCATCAATTGCATTGACTCTTCCCATGTAACAACCAAATCAACCTGAGAGCCGATACGAATCATGCCGAAAATGCGCCCCCTTTCAACCGCCTGCCCAGGGGTGACATAGCTCTCTATACCGCTTACGCTTCCACCAGCTATCTGAACCACATAACAAGAAATGCCTTTGCCCCTGAAAAGAGATGATATCTTGGTAACAGAGCGCTCGTTGGCAAGAATGTGCGCACTGTTGACATAGAGCGGCATCTTTTTTAGGACGGAGCGCCAGTGCATGGATTGCATGTGATAGTTCTTGAACACGGGTTCATGGTGTTTTATGAATTCCACCGCACCGCCTACAGGACAGCGGTTGTAATGAACATTAAACGGACTCATAAAAATACCCATAAGGAGTCTTGTTCTTTGAAGATCCTCCCGAACGATATCGTTTACGCTCAACTTCCTCTCCTTCTTGATGGAAATAACCGGATCTCCCGGGCCGACCTTCATAGCATAGACCACGGTTCCGTCTGCCGGACTTACTATGTTTTCGCCCGGTGGGATCTGTCTTATTGGATTTCTAAAAAACCAGAAATATCTCCAGAAGAGATATCCCCCAAGAGCCAGAGAGCCCCCCATCAACAATCCTATTCCGATAATTTCAGCGATTCCGAACATTTATCCTTCAGAACACGAATTATAGCCACCCCTGATGAAAAGGGGAGATCAAGCAGTTCGAAGCAGTCTTTTTCCTTCTTCATCATGTTCAGCCAACGCTTGACCCCGGAGTTCCGGATCAACTCCCTTATATAAATATTGGAGTCGTGCATCAGGATATATGTATTCTTCGCGGAGTGTCTGAGGACTTGAATAAAGTCGTGCTTGACATGTTCAAAGGAGTGATTCCCGTCCACGAAACCGAGGTCAATGCCCGGAATCTTGAATTCGTTGTATCTAGCAAAAAACTCTTCACTTCTAAGCTTGTAGTGCATTATTGTAGATTCCAGCCCAAATCCAGCAAAATGCCTTTCAACCCCTTCCGAATCCCTCCATAAACCCCTTCCTCCCACCGTCTTCCAGGGACCGTCTTTGAGGACGTCATAGCCAGGATCAATAAATGTTAGAGTTCCCTCACCATTGTCTTTCAGCCCCAGCCCAAGGCAAACAACGCTGAACCCGAAACCTGAGCCCACCACAAGCACATGCTTCGGTCGAATAGCCCTTACCAGGCCGTAATAGATAAAGCCGAACCCAAGATTAAGCCGCTCGGGCACTTCTGTTCCTGGTCGTGATAAATTGAGCCAAAAATGGTCGTTAAGAATTGAGCCACTTTGGAGGTGGAGTTGCTGAGAGAAAAGGCTATGGTGTGATTTTTTATCTCAGCGTAAGCGAGGTGGTGGACTTGAAAAAAAGGAGAC
>JBGSUA010000213.1:0-5243 GCA_041753575.1 Desulfatiglandaceae bacterium | reverse complement strand
TCAAGCAGTTCCTTGACGTCATGAAAGAAAATAACGTTATTCCTGAATTTGAATGTTTCGACACCGGTATCGTGAGAAGCGTGGCCCTTTACAAGGAAAACGGCATGTTCCAAGGCGTACCTCACATATCGCTTGTCATGGGTGTTGCAAGCGGGATGCCTGCCAGGCCTGAATGGATTCCCCTCCTGATCGAGGAGATGGTGCCTGGCACCCAATACCAGGTGATCGCCATTGGGCGCAAGGAAGTGTGGGATCTCCACAGAAGATGCGTGGAGCTGGGAGGAAACGTAAGAACGGGACTTGAAGACACTTTTTATCTCCCTGACGGGCAGAAGGCTTCAGGAAACGGTCCGCTGGTTGAAGCCCTGGCCCGCATCGTACGGGAGGTGGGCCGTGAACCTGCTTCTCCGGCGGAGGCAAGGGAGATTTTGGGTATCCGGAAGAGCTGACAGAAGCGGTGCGATTATGATTATGAGCGTTCTTGCAGCTCTGGGGGCAGGCTACCTGGCCCTGGCTCTCGGCCTTGCCTATGTAGTCCATAGAATTCCCAGGAAGCCGGTCAAGGATTATCCGGACTGGGGTGAGGTGATTGATACCCGTATCCCTGCTGCGGATGGCGGCTCCATTGAGGTTTGGCGGGTCGAGCCGACCGGTGGATCGCATGGCATTGTGGTCCTTACTCATGGATGGAGCCGAAACAGGGATCGAATGGTAAAAAGGGCAAGGGTATTCGGCAACCTCGGTTTTACTGCGGTAATGCACAGCGCAAGGGATCACGGCGGCTCCAGTCCTTACCGCTTCATGAACGCATTCAGGTTCTGCGAAGATATTGAAGCCGTCCTGGAGTGGGTAGGGAAACCTGTGATCCTGTATGGGCATTCCATCGGGGCTGCCGCTTCAGTGCTTGCTGCGGCACGAAACCCCGAGAAGGTTCAAGTGCTTTTTATCGAAGGCTGTTACCCAAAGACAAAAAGGGCTCTTCGACAGCTCTACGGTGGGCAGGGAGGGCTCGTTGGCCGTTTTTTTGCACCTATGGTGGTTGTGTGGATGGATATCTTCTATAAATTTAGAATGGACAGCATAAGCCCGGCAAGGCTTGCGGCGGCCATTGATATGCCGGTTCTCATTATTCACGGGGAGCGCGATCAGCACTTTCCCCTGGAAGATGCAAGGGCCTTGAGGGACAGTTTTCCGGCAGGCAGAGCTGAGTTCTTTGTCGGAAGAGGAGCGGATCACAGCGGATCAAGCCTTGCGCCCGGATACTCGGTCGCGATTAAGTCCTTTATTGAGAGACACAGGCTGGATTTTGAGCCTGCCAAAGCTTTATATGAAAATACATCGTCATACCGGCGAAGGCCGGTATCCAGCCTTTTACACCTGGATTCCGGATCGGGTCCGGAATGACATGTGGCATTTTCATGCTTCGTTGTGCCCTATCCGGGCATGAGGGTTAGAAAGGAAATCTCAAATGATAGTGCTCGGAATCTATGGAAGTCCCCGAAAGGGAGGTAATACGGATAAGCTCCTTGACAAAGTGCTTGAGGGGGCAAGATCCCGCGGCGCGGTTACAAAGGCGGTTTACGCGAGAGACCTTAAGGCATCTGGTTGCCTTGAGTGCGGCGGTTGCGATAAGACGGGCATCTGTGTTGTGAAGGATGGAATGCAGGATGTCTATCCCCTGATGTGTGAGGCGGACGCGGTGGTGCTTGCCTCCCCGGTTTTCTTCTACGGTCTTACGTCACAGATGAAGGTCGTGGTGGATAGAAGCCAGGCCATGTGGGCGAAGAGGCGTCTTAAGAGTGAGGATGAGCGGGTTCATAACGGTAAAAAGAGGCGCGGCTATCTGGTCGCCGCCGGAGCGACAAAGGGAAAGAACCTCTTTCTGGGAATAGAGCTTGAGGCAAGGTATTTTTTCGATGCCCTGGACATGGAATACAAAGGCTCTCTGCTCTACAGAGGCATGGAAGGCCGGTCGGACGTTGCTTCCCGGCCGGATGTCCTTGAAGACGCCTTCAGACTCGGTCGGGAAATAGCGGAAGAAGGGCGCTGAGGTTTTCTTTTATCTTCTTTAGCCCCGCCCTTCTTAGGGCGCTTTTTCCGAAGCGCTGCTCAAATCCCTGCACGTCCAGGTCCAGGATCTCTTGAGATGAGGGAAGGAGAGGCTCCTGCTTTTCTTTATCCGCGTTACAGGGGCAAATCTCCTGACATATATCACACCCCAGGAAGCATCTTCCCATGCGGGATGCGGTCTTACGGTCAACAGGCTCGGCATCTTCGATGGTCCTGTATGATAGACATTTTGAGGCGTTTAAGACATAAGGCCTTTCAAGGGCTCCGGTCGGACAGGCATCCATGCACAGGTTGCATGAAGAACAAACGGAGTCTATGACGGGCTTCTTGTCAAAGGTGATCTCCGCAGTGGTGAATAGCTCCATAAGGTAATGATAGGAGCCCCTTCCGGGGATTATCAGGGATGTGTTCTTTCCTATGAATCCAATCCCTGCCGAAAAGGCGAGGCTTCTTTCAAGGACCGGGGCTGAGTCAACGCAGACTCTTGCCTTACTTCCGGGATAATAAGACGTAACAGCCTGTGAAATCACCTTGCCGAGTTTTTTAAGCCTTTCATGGTAGTCAGGAAACATGGGCTCGCTGTAGCGTGAGACTGTAAAACCATCGGATGTGGAAAGCTTTTTTGGCGAATATGGGTAGGCCATGCAGATTATGGTGCGGCATCCAGGAAGGAGTTTTTCAGTGTCTCCCCTGATGTCCGTGTTCCGAGCCATCCATGACATTCCGGCATAATAGCCGGCATAAAGCCAGCTTAGAAAGGCTTCAAAGAAAAGCGGCCTGCCTGGGGTACAGAATCCCACCGCTACAAAGCCCATCTCCCCGGCAAGATGGATAATCTTATCATTCACGTTTTTAATGTTCCAGTAGTTATCGGTAATAAAATCTTTTTAAAAGGAGCAGGGATTAAAGGGGAAATGGTGTCAGACTCCGGCAGCCGTTTTCCGTGACTAGAATTGTCTGCTCGAACTGGGCCGAAAGCGAGCCATCCGCAGTGACAGCCGTCCAATTGTCATCAAGTATCCTGAGGTTCTTATTTCCCAGGTTTATCATGGGCTCTATGGTGAAAACCATGCCCGGCACCAGGACTATCCCTTCTCCTTTTTTGCCATAGTGGGCTACCTGCGGGGCCTCGTGAAACTCCAGTCCTACCCCATGGCCGACGAATTCTCTTACAACCGAGCAGCCCTGGGGTTCTGCTGTCATCTGAATGGCCCAGCCTATGTCTCCAACCCGGTTTCCGGCCTTTGCCTGCTCCATGCCTGCCTTGAGACAAGCCGCCGCCACGGCGACTATTTTTCTGGCATCAGGATCAGGCTCCCCCACGAAAAACGTCTTGCTTGCATCCGCATAATAGCCTTTCAGAATAGGAGTCACGTCAACATTTACTATGTCTCCTTCATTCAGGTAACTTTCGCCGGGGATGCCGTGGCAGATCACTTCATTGATAGAAACGCAGACGCTCTTGGGAAAGCCCCGATAATGAAGCGGAGCTGGAGTAGCTCCATTTTTTACGGTGAATTCATGGACGAGGATGTTGATTTCTTCTGTGCTGATGCCGGGGCGGATCTTTTCTTCAATCATGTCGAGCGTAGCTACTGCGATGCGCCCGGCTTCCGTTATACCCTCTATCTCCTTTTCGCTCTTAAGGCGTATCTGATAGCGCTTCAAATAAATGTCTTTTATATTCTGGGGATTGCTGAGATCTTTAATCAGACAGCACTTCTTGTATTTTAATCCGCTGCCGCAGGGGCAGGGATCGTTTCTTCCGATTCTCATGGGCTAGCTTCTTCTCTTCCATGGACTTTACCGGCAGATCCTTCTTGATCCCGCCTTGTTTCATCTCGTCCATATTCATTAGTGATATTACGCGAGCGCCGGCGGGCGGATTTCTCGGGTCGGTCTCAGGATCCAAGTCTCCGGGACAAAAAACCGAATTGATCCCTCTCATCTGCAAGTTATTATAAAATGAATGGGGGAAAGGTCAAGTCTCAACTGTCTTGATTTTCTTCTCCCGGGCCTAGTGCCATCAGGAGAAACAGGCCGGGCAGGGCTGCCAGGGTGCATAAAACGAAATAGCTCGACCATCCAAGATGTTCGACCATTATCCCGGTCGGAGCTGAAGCGATTACCCTCGGAACCCCCATCAGACTGCTCAGAAGGGCATACTGCGTTGCTGTAAAACGTTTGTTGGTTATGCTGGCCATGAATGCCGAATAGGCGGCTGTTCCCATGCCTGCAGTGAGATTTTCAAAGGCTATGACGGCAGATAGTGCCGGAATACTTTTGCCCAGCAGGGCTAGCACGGCAAATCCTCCAGTTGAAACGGCCTGAAGGATCCCGAATATCCAGAGGCTTTTTTTTATCCCGATTCTCAGCATTAATAATCCGCCGATGAATCCTCCGCAAATGGTAGCCCAGAAGCCGAAGAGCTTAACCACAGTTCCGATTTCTGACTTGGTAAATCCAATATCAAGATAGAAAGGCGTGGTCATGGTGCTAGCCATGGTGTCGCCTATCTTGTAGAAAAGAATAAAGGCCAATATCACCAACGCCTTGTTTCTTTTGATATAATCGGTGATTGGATCAACAACCGCCTCCCTAAGGCTTCTCGGAGGGATCCTCCCTGTGGAGGGTTCAGGAGTAAAAAGAGTCGTTGCTATGCCGGGAATCATGCAAAGGGCCATGAATAGATAAACCTGAGAAAATGGCATGTGGTCAGCAAGGATCAGGCCTCCGCCCGAGGCAAGGAGCATGCCTACTCTGTAGCCGTTTATGTAAAAGGAGGAACCCAACCCCAATTCCCTGTCAGGGAGATCTTCACGCCTGTATGCGTCAACCACGATATCCTGAGTGGCGCTCATCAAGGTCACAATCAAGGCCGCAAAAGCTACGGTCAGGGTGCTTGTCGCCGGGCTGGTATAGCCCATGGCAATAATTGCCACCACCAAACATAGCTGAGACAGTAAAAGCCAGCCCCGTCTGCGTCCGAGAAAAGGAAGGGTAAAACGGTCAAGGATAGGCGCCCACAGGAACTTAAGGGTATAGGGAAGACCCACCAGGCTCATCATTCCGATCACGGAAAGGTCAACCTTTTCCTGTTTCATCCAGGCCTGTAGCAATGTGACGGTCAGAAGAAGCGGCAACCCGCTCGAAAAGCCCATCAGAAGAGCTAC
>JBGSUA010000212.1:0-3544 GCA_041753575.1 Desulfatiglandaceae bacterium | reverse complement strand
CATGATCTGGTGGACTTCCTCAGGGTCCAGCTTCTCCGATAGGCTTGTAAAATCGGCCACATCCGCAAAAAGGACTGTCACGAGCTTCCGCTCGCCCTCAATAGCGCTACGGGTGGTGAGGATCCTATCGGCCAGGTGTTTTGGGGTGTAGGATTGGGGGGCGGAGTAGTCGATCTGTGGGACTTCCTTCGGCGCATCCAGGGACTGGCCGCATTCACCGCAGAATCTATCTCCCGGCAGGTTTTCTGCCTTGCATTCGGGACAGAGGAGCAGGAGTCTACTGCCGCAGTCCCTGCAAAACTTTCTGGTATCCGAATTGTCGCCCTGACAGTTAGGACAAAGCATTTCTCCACCTCCAGCGGAAGAGTATCAAAAAAGAAAGGAATAACATATCCACAGCTAGGATCACGCGTTCGGGGGCGTCTGCTCGATTCTCGCCAAAACCTCCTTCGTCCGGACCAGCCAGTAATCCATACCCATCTCCCGGAACATCCCTTCCGCCTTCTTGAGATTGTCTATGGCCTTTTCTTTCTTACCCTCATTCAGATAGAGCTCACCCAGGTACAGATACCCTAAAGAATAATATGTTTTTATCTTCAATTCCTTGCAAATCTCGATCCCTTTCAGGATACACCCCTCGGCCTTATTGATTTCCAGAGGCCCTGTTTTACCCAATAACGTCCCCAGCAAGAGCCAGGACCACCCTTCTATTAGCTTTTCATTATTCTCTTGAGACAACCTCAATGCCTCTTCCGCAAGGCTTCGGGCACTTTTTAGATCGCCCAGGTCCAGGTGAATCCAACCTAAGAGACAATGAGCCAGGGGCAAAAATGCCTCAATGCCGCTGTCACGGTGGATCTGAAGACCCTTTTCCGTGTGCCTTTTGCCGGTCTCAGGATCTCCAAGCATAGCGCACGCATACCCCAGGCCGCTCCAGGACATAGCGGAACTCATGGCGTATTTTGCCTCTTCACTGTGCTTGATCCCTTTTTCAAAATGCTCCTTTGAAGGGTCCCAGTCCCCTTTGACAAGGCAAAAATAGCCGTATTGCATTTCAGCTAATCCCAAATTTATCAGGTCATTCATTTCAGACGCATTACGAAGGCCCTTTTCCAAAAAGGTCTTTCCTTCATCAAAGTCCCCTAAGAAGCCCATGCCCAGACCGCAATACGAGCAGAGTATTAGATATGGATTCCCTACCAAAGAAAAAGAGTCAGATTTTCTTTCTGCTTTTTCAATCAGATCAATGACGTCAGGCGCCATATCGACTATTTTATAATACTCCCCTGCAAAGGCGTAGGAAAGAGAAAGAGCAAATGCAAGAGCCGCCATCAATTCAATATCCCGGTTCTTTCGGGCCTTTTCAAAGGCATCCTCAGAATACTTGATCCCCAATTGAGGATCTCCCTTATGGGAATAATACGCGCTCATTGCGTAACAGAACCTTGCAAGATACCTCTCATCCCCCAGCTCTTTTGCGAGCCGCTCCCCTTCTTGGAGCAGGCCGAGGGAGCCCTCGGGGTAACCCAAAAACAGCAAAGGCACTCTCATTAAATAGAGGATCTCCATCTTTTCCTTCCTGCTCTCCTCGGTTTCAGGCAACTGGTTGAGCAGGCCCAGGGCGCCTTTGTAAAAATCACAGGCCTCCCTGTGGGAATATTTACCTTCCGCCTTTTTTCCGGATAGCCTGGAATATCGGAAGGCCTTTTCAAGGCTGTCGCTCCTGGAATAGTGATAGGCCAGCATCTCGTAGAACTCCTCCAGCCGCTCGGCGTAGAGCTCTTCTATGGCCCCTCCTATCCTGGCGTGAATCTCCTTCCTTCTCTTTAACAGCAGGCTGTTGTAGGCCACCTCCTGGGTGAGGGCGTGCTTGAAGATATATTCCAGCTCCGGGAACAGGCGCTTCTCATAGATGAACTCCAGTCCCTGAAGATTGAGGAGATAGGATTTGAGTTCCTCTCGCATGCCGGTGATGGTCTGAAGGATGCGAAAGGCAAAGTCCCTGCCGATGACGGATGCCACCTGCATGGTCCGTTTGAGATTTTCTTCCAGCCGATCGAGCCGGGCCGCGATGATCCCCTGGATGGTGTCGGGGACTTGAATGTCGGAGGCCTTCCCGCTCAAAACATACTTCTGGTCCCTTCTCTCGATGGAGCCGTTTTCGAGCAAGGTATGGGTGAACTCTTCCATAAACAGGGGGTTTCCTGCTGCACGATTGAGGATGAGCTGCGTCAGCTCCGGGGCCGCTTCCCCCTCCTCCAGGATGGCCTTAACCAGTTCACTGCTTGACTCTGTACCCAGTTGATCCAGGCCGATCTTGGTGTAATAGGACTTGCTCCCCCAGGGATGGTTATATTCGGGACGATAGAGAAGCAGCAACATGATGGAGGTGTTGGCCAACCAACCCGTAAGATAGCCCAGGAACTCCTCTGAGGTCTTGTCCATCCAGTGGAGGTCCTCCACAACGAGCACCAGGGGCTTTTCCTGGCTCACCCGAATGAGCAGGTCCCGAAGGGCCTCAAAGGTCTTCTCCCTCTTCTCCTTGGGTTCGAGTCTTGAAAAATCTTCATTATCAACCTTGAGAGACAAGAGGGACTGAAAGGGCGGGATAACCCTCTTGAGCTTCTCGTCAAGAGCGAGGATTTTCTCCTCCATCTTTTTCTTGATAAGAAACTCCCTGTCCCCCTCCTTGATATCGAAATAAGACCTCAGGATATCCAGCACAGGCAGATAGGCCATGGAACCGCCGTATTGGAGGCAACGCCCTTCAAGATAATGGTATTCACCCTGGGGCAGCATGTTCCTCATCTCAAGGAGCAGCCTGGATTTCCCAACCCCTGCCTCTCCTAAAAGCCCGACCACCTGACCTGACCCTGATTTCGCTTTGTCAAAGACATCCAACAGGGTGGCCATGGAGTTCTTCCGGCCCACGAACCGGGTAAGACCCTTGGCCACAGAGGCCCCTATCCGAGTCCCCACCTCACCCGCCTTGATCAGCTCAAATGCCTCCTGCGGCTCCTTCTTACCTTTCACCTCCACTTTTCCCAGAGACTCAAGTTCAAAGAAATCCCTGACAAGCCTGTAGGTATTCCCGGATACAAGGACAGCGCCGGGTCTGGCCATGCCCTCCATCCTTGAACCCAGATTGGTGGTGTCTCCAACGGCCGTGTAATCCATCCTGAGATCATCCCCGATGGCTCCCACGATCACCGGCCCCGAGTTGAGCCCAACACGCATCTTGAATGATACCCCTGTATCCTTCTCTATTTTGCTGCCATACTCCCCAAGGGCTTTTTGAATGGCCAAAGCGGCATAACAGGCCCTTTGTGCATGATCTTCATGCGCCACCGGGGCGCCAAACAGGGCCATCACACCATCGCCGGTAAACTGGTTTATCGTGCCATCATATTTGTGGATTTCATCCATCAGGATCCTGAAACACCCGTCCATGATCTGGTGGACTTCCTCAGGGTCCAGCTTCTCCGATAGGCTTGTAAAATCGGCCACATCCGCAAAAAGGACTGTCACGAGCTTCCGCTCGCCC
>JBGSUA010000211.1:0-27929 GCA_041753575.1 Desulfatiglandaceae bacterium | reverse complement strand
ACCTTCCATATAATTTTGACGCCTTCCATAGAGGCAAAGCGGAGATAAAAACAGAGGGTGTCGGCCTTGGCCTTGCTACCGTTAAGGCAATCACAGAAGCCCACGGCGGCAAGGTCCTGGTTGAGAGCGAACCAGGAAAGGGATCTGTTTTTACGGTAATCCTTCCGATATCTTCGCCTCAAGGTATGCGGTAGGTACGAATAAAGATCTATTTCCTCTTTAAGGCCTGAACGCTCTCCCTGATTAGGGGGAAAGATCAGATGCCGCCACTGCCTTACCGCTACTCCCACCCCTCAACTTGTTGCGTCTTGTCAACCAGATGGAATTTATAGGGATTGTCAAAATTATCGTGGGGCGATTTTGGGGGAACTTGACAGCCTGCCTGCAAACCGATAAAAGGATATGCCGGAGTGATCGAAGGGAAAGATCCCTTCTTGTGTCACTGAAATGATACGACTATTGAAAGAGGAGGAGCGGCTATGGCGGATTACTGCATTAATGTTTTCTTGAATCAGGAACAGGAAAAGAAGTTACAGGAGCTGGGGTTGGGAGCCAATATCAAGGAGATCCAAGGGAAGAGAGGGGTTCAGGTGGCCATGAGCGAAAAGGATCAGAAAAAGCTTAAAAAGAGCTTTCCTGACCTCGAGTTTAGCGCGTCAAACGAATGTGTTCTTCCTGAACAGAGTCAATTGACGCTGCTCGATATCATCTTCAATGTAAAGAGTCTGGACGTTATGAAGTTTGCCATCACCAAACTCTATAACCCCCTTGCCGGCAAGGCCCTGAGGACTAAAGTCTATTGAGGTTCCCTCAAGAAGAGAGCTGTTTTTTGGCGAGCTTGGCTTAGAAGAAATGGATAGGGGGTACCCTCTCTTATGAGGGTCTGGTGAGAAGAACAAGCTCGCGGCAAGTATCCCCCAGCACAGCCGAGGGGGTACTTGCCGTTGCTTCAAGGGAGACCTCCTCGGTAATGTCGGTTTTTTATCGATTAATGAATCCTGAGAGCAATTGCCCGAGTCCGGAAACAAGCCGGCTCATCGTCTCCTCCTCCGGCATGGGGATCTTGAGATAGCTCTTTCCCGTGGTCTCATCCCTTCCCAGCATACCTCGCAAGGCCTTCTGAAGGGATGGAACGGCTTTGCCGTCCGAGGCGGATGGATGGCCGGCCGCGGAATGGTCTTCTTGCACCCCTGTCGGCATGGAAATTGATTTACTAAGGCTCATCAGAAACTGGGCGCCGCTTAACAGTAAAGCGTTCAGGGCCTCAGCCCCATTACCCGCGCCGGTTGCAGTTCCTGTTCCCGGCACAGCGGCTCCGGCCAAACCGCTACCCGTTTTATCTTCCTCATCTGCGGCTGCTGCGGTTACACCCCCGGACCCATTGCCGGAAACGGCGGACCCAATCCCCGCAACGGATTCAACCTTGCTCCCTTCAATCTGCAGGGCGCCTGGGGTGGTTCCTGTCCCGGCATCAGCCTCATCTACTGGACCGGTCCCAGAGATGACTGGGACTCCTTCATCGGCGGCGCGTTCTCTCAGCTCGGCAGCCCGCTCATCGGCGGCCGCTTCGATCCGCTCCTGCCGCTCCAACTCAAAATCGGGCGTTGCCAGTGGCGCCACGGCCTCTTCCATGGACTGCATGAACTTACCCATCCCGGCCTCGCCCACCATCACCACGTCGGCCCCATCTTCGTCCAGGGACCCGGTGAAGAGCGACCTTTTAAAGCGCAGCAAATCAAGGATGCGCTCTTCGATAGAGGCGCGGCTGACGAAGTTGACTACCCGCACGGTCCGGTCCTGACCCATCCTGTGGACTCGGCCGATCCGCTGCTCCAGGACGGCCGGGTTCCAGGGGATGTCCATGTTGATCACCACGGAGCCTTTCTGAAGGTTGAGGCCGACGCCCCCCGCGTCGGTGGAGAGGAACACCTTGCAGGCCGGATCTTCCTTGAATTGCTTCATCAATCCACCCCTTTTCCTGGATGGGACGCCACCGTTGAGATGGACATAACCGATTCCGTTTTTATTGAGCATCTTTTCAATCAGCTCGTTCATCCGCAGCCACTGGCTGAAGACCACCGCCTTTTCGCTTCCTTCGATTACCAGTTCACGGAGGAGGACCTCAAGCTCTTCAAGCTTCGGCCCGTAAACTGTTTCGTGGTCAACAAGATAGGTATTGTCCGCCGCCATGCGCATCATGGCAAGGGCGATCTGCATCCGCCGCTGGTCCGCCTCGCAAAGGAACCGGTAGCGTCGCCACTTGGCAACGAGTTTTGCCACGATTTCCTTATACTCGTCATGCATCGCCTGCTGCTGAGGGGTCAGGGGCACCAGGAAATTCTGGTCAATGCGCGCCGGAAGCTCTTTGAGCACCTCGTCTTTTTTCCGCCTGATCATGACACTTTGGAGTGAGTGCCGGACCTTCTCAAGGTCCCGGTAGCCAACGACCTTTCCTTCATCGTCCACTACCTGATGTGTGTGGACGAAACGGTAGAGCGGTCCCAGATGGTGCCGGTCAACAAACTCCATGAGAGAGTGCAATTCCTCGATTCGGTTTTCGATGGGAGTGCCGGTCAGGACCAGGGCGAACGGCGATTCCAGTTGCTTGACCGTCTTGGCGGTACGTGTTTTCCAATTCTTGATCCTCTGTGCCTCGTCAAGGATGATCAGATCCGGCGCCCATTCCCGGATCCGGTCCATGTCTCTTGCCACCAGTTCGTAGTTGATCAGTTTGTAAAAAGACTCGCTCCGGTAACATTCCCGCCGCTGCTGATTCAGGCCTTCTACAACCGTCGCCTTCCGGTCGCAGTACTTCTCGATTTCCGTCTTCCACTGGTACTTAAGGGAAGTAGGAGATATGACCAGAACCTTGCCGATTTTGAAGAGTTCCGCCATCAGTTCGGCGGCGGCGATGGCCTGGACGGTCTTCCCGAGTCCCATGTCATCTCCCAGCAGGCATCGCCCTGTCCGGACCGCGAAGAGTGCGCCTTCCCGCTGGTAGGGATACATGCTCGTCTTCAATAGGCCGCCGAAGATCGGACTTTCAATGCCGGCAGGGAGCCGCCCATCCACGACGGCCTGCCGGTGGGCTGCATCCTGGCATTCGGCCACATAGGCCATCACGTCGTCATAGCAACGCACCTCGTGTCCGTTGCTGCGGGGTAATGCTTCCAGAAACTTATGAAAATCCAGCAGGCGATCCTCATGGAGGACGCCTTGTTTGCCGAAATATTTCTCTGCCAGGGCGTGCAGTTCCTTGGGGGCTCCATGTCCCGCCCGGAACCGGATCTCCCGCTTTAGGCCGTAGCTCAGCCAGATCTCCGACCACGGAGGGGCGTATCCCATCTGCAGCAACTCTTTCGCCCCATGCTGGTGCGACAATCTTGCGAGGGTGAATTCGATATGCTTGCAGGTGCCGAGGTTGTTGATGCGGTAATCGGGGCAGGAGCAGTAATTCATTCCTGGCGCCTCGCCGCGTATGGCGATCTTATAAGTCTTTCCCGATTCCGGATTGGTAAGGGCGTACTCGGAGAAAAATGGACGGCCGCCGATATTCTTCAGGATGAAATGCTGCTGCTCGCCGAACTGCCGGCGGAGGGCACGCTGCCAATCCTCTAGTGAAAAGCCATCAGGTTTGTGGGTACGCGAGACCTTCGGCGGCTGAGTGGTTGCTTTTCCATTCTGGGAGGCCTTCGACCGGTCAGCGGGCATCTCCCCTCCCATCTTCCCGCCCGGTAGCGATTCCATCCCGGATTCAAGTTTGACCTTGGTTTTGGATTTCATGCAGCGCCCTCCTTGATATTCGTAACTGCTCAGGTTGTCAGGTTCACGGTTCACGGTTAGTTGGCTTTCGTTTTTCATATTTCTTGAGATAGTTGATGAATCCACGAATGTCAATCCTGGCTTCTTTGTTAAACGGTACACTTTCCGGGTCAATTCACGTGCCGGTCGTCAGGCCTCAATATCCTAAAACCGTTCAATCTTCATCGCTCTCTAACCTTGAACCGTGAACCCTTGAACTTTGAACCTGAGTAGTTGCGAAGATAGATAGTCATAGCGGCGTAGGCCGCTATCCAGTCCTTGTTCCGGCCTTCGCCGGAATGACGGCCTGGATTCTGGATCAAGTCCGGAATGACATCCGGCATTTTCATGCTTCGTTGTGCCCCGACAGGGCATGGCGGTTAATACGTAAGCATAGGGGGTCACAATTCGGTAGGATTTTCGAAAAAATCCCTTCGGCCATGGATCACACCGAGGATCTCTATCCCTTCAGAGCCAATCTCATAAATCAAACGGTATGAGTATACGAAAATTTCCCGTATGTTCGGGTCTTCAATTTCTGGGACTACCCGTCCTATTCGAGGAGAGCGAGAAAGAAGCTCTGCCTTATCCACAATCGTTTCTACGACTTTGCTGGCGTAGTACTTTGAATCGAGAGCAATGTATCTATGGATCTCTCTTAAATCCCGTTTTGCCGGGGCTGACCATTTTACCATGTCTCGATTTCTTTCCTTAGCTCTTCAGTAGAAACCTTATCTCCTCTTTCAACAGCCTCTCTCCCTTTTCTGACCTTATCGATCACGTAGAGGCGGTACATGATATCATCGATCTCCGCAGCGTCATTCATCTTGGAAATGGCGTTGACTGCTTCCTGTTTCAAGGATTCCATTGTTCCCTCCTTTTTCGTCTCAATCGGAACCTAATGAACATGGATATACAGGATGAACGGAATAAGGGCAAATCCTGTGCATCCATGTTAACACTCTTTTCATTAGCATGCCTGTCTTTTGCGGGCAAGGGTGAGGTGGAGGTTGTTCCATCGGGCGCCCACGAATTCTTCCCCGCCGGGGGGGGTCGGAACCGGGGGCATCTTCGCACCAGAACCAGGGGTACTCGGATTTGGGGCGATGGGGTTAGGTGCCCCGGTCTGCCGTGGCCATTGGTAGCCAAGCAGACGGGCAACGGCTACGTGTAGCGGCTGGTCTGAGCCTTTGGGACGGCCTTTGAAGATTCATTGCTGTGCGGCTGCACATTTTTTCTAGATAAAAAATGGAGTTTGCCAGATGGCATAACTCCCTACTATTATTGAGATGGTGGGCGGTACAGGATTTGAACCTGCGACTTCCACCGTGTGAGGATGGCACTCTCCCGCTGAGTTAACCGCCCGGCAAGTCTGAAACCTAACATAGCTTAATGAGCTTGTAAATAAAAAAATCAGGCAAGACCCACTATTTGATTCATGGCAGAGACCTCCTCTTCGGTCAGATGCCTGAACTGTCCGATCTTGAGGTCGCCAAGGGCGAGGGGACCAAATCCGATCCTCACAAGATGGATCACATCATATCCGACTGCCTCAAGCATTCGCCTTATCTGCCTGTTTCTGCCCTGGCTGATGGTAAGGCGCAGGATGCTTTGCCTGGCATGGGCCTTTATCAGGGTCACCTTGGCCGGCCCGCTTGGGCCGTCTTCAAGGATGACGCCTCTCTCAAGGAGGTTCAGGGCTTCCTGGCTGATCATCCCGGCGACGGTTGCCTTGTAAGTGCGCCTGAGCCCAAAGCTGGGATGGGTTAGACGCCTTGTCCATTCTCCGTCGTTAGTGAGGAGAAGAAGGCCGAGACTGTTGAAGTCAAGACGGCCAACAGGGTAGATCCTCTCCTTTATGCCCGTGATGAGGTCGGTTACAAGGGGCCTGCCTTCCGGATCGCTCATTGAGCATATATAACCGAAGGGTTTATTCAGCATCAGATAAATCTTATCGGGAAGTCCTGGGATGGCAAGGCCGTCAACCGTAATTGAGTCCTTGCCCCAAGAGGCCTTAGTTCCCGGTTCACTTACGATGAGGCCGTTTACGGCAATCCTCCCCGCGGAGATCATCTCATCGGCCTTTCTCCTTGAGGTAACACCGGCCATCGAGAGGATGCGGTTGATCCTTATGGGATCAGCGCGTGAGGAGTTACCGCGCCCCTTCTTTTCGGAAGATCTCTTAGTTGCCTTTCTAGTTTCCCTCATCCAACTCCTTTATCTCCTTAAGCTTCGGAAGCGAATCAAGATCCTTCAGGTCGAAGACCTCCAGGAATCTCTTTGTGGTCCCGTAAAGCAAAGGCCTTCCGGGAAGGTTCTTTCTGCCCATGATTCTTATAAGGTCCTTTTCCATGAGAAGCCTGAGGACGCCTCCTGAATCAACGCCCCTCAATCTTTCTATCTCCTGACGCAGGACGGGCTGTTTGTATGCAACCATGGCAAGGGTTTCCATAGCGGCCCTGGAAAGCCTTGCAGGGGAGGCTCTGAGCATCCGCAGTATGAAGGGAGCAAACTCTGATGCAGTGCAAAACTGAAAGCCCCCGGCAACCTCTCTCAGTGAAAAGCTTCTTCCGGCGGAATCATAATACTTCTTTAGCTCACCAATTGCCTCCCTTATCTCCGATTCGGAAAAACCGGTGATCCACCCGGCCAGTTCCTTCAGAGACACCGATTTTTCCGATGAAAAGAGAAGCGCCTCTATTATCAGGGGAAGAGGTCTCTGTTCCATCTCAACCTCGACTACCCTCAGGGCTTATCATGAGCTGGATTCCGCTCTCCGGGCCCGGCTGAAAGACGGTTAAAAGCCTCCGGTTGACAAGCTCAAGGAGTGCTAGAAAGGTGGCTATGCACTGAGAGACGGTCTTTTTTTCTCCAAAGAGATCTTCGAAGAAAACCGACTTTCTCCCTCTGAGTTGTTCCATGATGTGCTCCATCCGCTCCGCTATGGACCAGTCCTCGCGCCTGAAGGTAAGAACCTCGTCAGAAAGACCCCTTTCAAGGACTCTCTTGAAGGCGTCCATAAGCTGAAAAATGCTTACTGCAAGTGGCGCTTCAGCCGGTGATGCAACGTCTCGCTGTTCAATCTGCATTCCCCTCAGGAAGATCTCGCGGTCCAGCAAGGGACGTTTATTTAGTTCATCAGAGGCTCCCTTGAATGCCAGGTATTCAAGAAGAGGCCTTGTTATTTCCATCCGCGGGTCTTCCTGGTCATCGCCATCGGAGGTGTCGGGGAGGAGCATCCTGGATTTTATGTGAATAAGGGTTGAGGCCATTACCAGGAAGTCCCCCGCGACATCCATGTTCATGGCCTGCATCATCTCAAGATACTCGAGATACTGGTCGGTGATACTGGCAATGGGTATGTCAAAGATGTCCACCTCGTCCTTGCGTATGAGATGCAGGAGCAAGTCGAGCGGACCTTCAAATACATCCAGTTTTATCTCATACTCCATGCCGCGCAGGAGAAAAGGTCTAGATTTTTATAGCCTCCCTGACCCTTTTCATGGTTTCGGAAGCAATAAGTCTAGCCTTTTCGTTTCCCCTTTCAACTATATTTCGAATGGTTTCACGGTCGGCTTCCAGTTCCATTCTCTTTTCCCTGACAGGCCCAAGCCCCTTGATGAGGTTTGCAGCCATCCGTTTCTTGCACTCCACACAGCCTATAGCGGCTGAGCGGCAGTCCGCGTTTATCTCCTCAAGGGCGGATGGATCAGTATATATCTCGTGGAAAGAATAGACATTGCATACATCGGGGTTACCGGGATCGCTTTTGCGCATCCTTTGAGGGTCGGTGATCATCTGACCGACCTTGGACGCTATTACGGAGTCAGTGTCGGTTAGAAATATGGCATTGTCGTAACTTTTACTCATCTTGCGGTTGTCTATCCCCAGGAGCTTTGAAGTCTCCTTTACAAGAAGGACGTCCGGCTCTGGGAAGGTCGGGCCGTAGAGGAAATTGAATCTTCTTGCAATTTCCCTCGTAAGCTCTACATGGGGGGCCTGATCTTCTCCCACCGGGACACCGTTTGCCATATACATAAGTATATCTGCCGCCTGCAAAACAGGATAGCCCAAAAATCCGTATGTGTGGATGTCTTTTTGGGTAATTTCCCTGAGCTGTTCCTTATAGGTAGGATTCCTCTCCAGCCAGGCAAGAGGTGTTATCATGGAGAAAATAAGATGTAGTTCAGCATGTTCCTTTATGGAGGACTGAACAAATATGGTGGCTGTCTCAGGATCTATCCCCACTGAGATCCAGTCCATGACGATTCCGTATGTACTATCTCGTATAATCCCGGGTTTTGCGTAATCGCTTGTCAGCGCGTGCCAGTCTGCTATAAAATAAAAACACTCGTAATCCCTCTGAAGCATCTTCCAGTTAAGGAGCGCGCCGTGCAGGTGGCCAAGGTGCATCCTCCCCGTGGGTCTCATGCCGCTTACAATCCTTTTCTTACTCATCTATTGTTCCCCTCTATAAAATCCTTTACCTTATTTAAACAGATTGTTCCAGGTATTGAAGTTCCCTTTTCAGAAGATTCAATTCTTCCTCCCTGGTCTTAACCTCTTCATTTAGCTTTGCCTCAAGTACGCGGTCAAGCATCCTCTTGAAAATGGGGCCTGGTTCAATCCCCATTTTCATAAGATCTTTTCCCCTTAGAATGCACTCGGTGCCCTTCAGTTTGGTGAAGAAAAGAGAGATCAGCCTTCGAACCTTCTCATTTTCTGAAAGCGCCATAACATGGAGTATAGTCTCTGTGAAGTATGGCGCAAGAAGGTTATGAAGGGCATAATTAGTGTCTGCAAAGCGCATGAGTGAATGTAGCAGTTCATTTACTTTGAGGTGTTCTTCTATCAGCTTTTTCTTCTCGGATTCCGGCATGGCAAATCGTTGCCCGACTTGCCTCAACGTGTGCGAATCGGTGCCGGACATGAGCGCGTGCCAGTACAATATCCATGGTTCCGCTTTGTCCTTGAGATAAAGAAGCTGGTACCAAGCTATCACATCCCTTGTGTTTCCGAAAAGGGTTCGCGTTGCATCGTCGATGCGTATGCCCTCTGACACGAATCGCAATAAATCGAAATCCCCCATCCTTTCTATGGCCTTCAAAGGATCTTCTTCCTTCAGGATGAGCACGAGTTCGAGAAAGAGCCTGTGTGCCGCGATATCTTTGAAGCTGTTTATCTTCACGGCGTTTTTCATAAGGGAGGCCGTTAGTTTGCCTATCTTGAAGCCGAATCGCTGTTCAAACCTTATGGCCCTCAGCGCCCTTGTGGGATCCTCAACAAAGCTCAGGTTGTGAAGCGCCCTTATCCATTTTTCCTTTATGTCGGCCTGACCGCCGAAGTAGTCAATAAGAGTGCCGAAGTGCTTCTTGTTTATCTTGATTGCGAGTGTGTTTATGGTGAAGTCGCGCCTGTAGAGGTCCAGTTTGAGAGAACTTGTCTCGATAATAGGGGGGGCGCCCGGAGACTCATAATACTCCATTCTGGCCGTTGCGACATCTACCTTGAAGCCGTCCGGGAAGATCATGACGGCAGTCGCAAATTTTTTGTGGCTCCTTACCCTAACATTTGAATGCTTTGCGAACTCATGGGCAAAGGCTATGCCGTCTCCCTCTATTACCACATCAACGTCAAAGTTTTCGCGGCGAAGAAACAAATCTCTCACAAAGCCGCCCACTACATAAGCATTGAATCCCATGAGATCCGCTACCTGGCCGACCTTGTTCAAGACGGACAGTATCTTTTCCGGCACCCTTTCCCTCATGATGGCGGTCATGTTTTTCTTCCTGAGCATAGGAGAGCGAGTTCTGGAGGATGTTGTGTCCTCCTGAGACACCTCCTCGCCAACGAGGATATTGAGGATGTCTGTCCTGGTTATGACGCCCAGGAGCAGCCCTTCCTGCATTACCGGGAGTATTCGCAGTTTTTTGCGTATTATGAGATCCTTGACATCACCCAGCGGAGCATCAGGAGGCACGGTGGAGAACTCTATGTTCATGTATTCATCCACCTTAAGGTTCTCCAATCCGAAGTACATTGCCTTTTCGACAACCTGCCTTGTCACATATCCCTTAAGCTCTCCCTGCGCGTCAAGCACCAGAAGCACATTGATGTTATAGCGGGTAAGGAGGCTAGCGGCGGTCTTGATATTTTCTCCGGCATGTGTGTGTATTACGGGAGAAGACATCATATCCCCAGCCGTTTTAACGGGCATTACGCGCTCGGCCAGCAGTTCCCTGAGTCTTCTTTCCACCTGTATGATGGTCTGATCCTTTATCGTTGCCGATGCAGCCTGCGGGTGTCCTCCTCCTCCAAAGACAACGGCTATATCAGCCGCGTTGACCTCCGGGATCCTGCTGCGGGCGACCATGTAAATCCTGTCCTCCATCTGAGCAAGCCCAAAGAGGACATTGAGGTTTTCCATATCCATAAACTTGTGTATGACTATGGCAAAGTCACCCACGTATTCGTCCCTTGTAACCTTTGCTATAACCGCCTCGATGCCGTCCAGATGCACATAAGTGGCCGAGTTCATCAGGTCATAGAGGAGAGTTATTTGCTGCGAGGTCAGTTCTCTGGTAAGCAGGTCGGCTATAACGTTGTGGTTCGCTCCCAGGGTTGCAAGCCAGCCTGCCGCCGCATAGTCTTCGCCGGTGGTGGAGGCGAAGGTGAAGGAGCCGGTGTCCTCATGTATTCCAAGGCACATTATCGTTGCCTCATCGGGGCTCACGGCAAGGCCCCTTTCCCTTATAAGGCCCGTGAGGATGGTGGTCGTGGATCCGGCCCGTCGTATTACCGCCAGATCCGCCCTGACATCGTCTTCGGAATCGGGATGATGGTCATAGACGTGTATCTCCATGCCTTTCTTTTCAGCAAGAGATGCAAAACCTCCGATGCGGCCTTTCTGCCTTGTATCAACCAGGATAAGTCTCTTGACGCGGGCCGGGTCTATTTGTTTGAACTTCTTGAAACTGAAAAGGTATGAGGTGGTCTGGAGAAAAAAATCCCTCAGGTTTTTTTCCTGTGATCCGGGAAATACCATCGCCGCTTCCGGGTAGAGCTTGCTCGCGGCTATGACAGAAGCCAGGGCGTCAAAGTCCGCGTTGATATGGGTGGTTATAACATCCTCGAAAATGCCTTGCTCGACTTCGGTGCCGCCATCTTTTTCCTGCTTATCCATCTATGGGCATCGTCTCAATTTCTATTCTGAATCCGGGGGTTGAATGAAGGCTTCCTTAGAAAAAAAAGGCCGGGCGTTTCTGTTGCACCGGCCGGGGAAAGACATCTTTCTATTTGAGGGCCTTCTAAATGCCTCTCAACCTTTCGTTGTTTTCTTGTTTCTTCTTACATTCTATGCAAAGGGTGGTAACCGGACGCGCACTCAGCCTCTCAAAGGAGATCTCCTCCCCGCACTCTTCGCAGATGCCGAAGGTGCCTTCCTCGATTCGCGCGAGGGCCTCTTGGATCTTTGCGATAAGTTTTCTTTCCCTATCCCTTATGCGAAGCGTAAAATTTCTGTCTGACTCCATGGTAGCCCTGTCATTAGGGTCAGGGAAATTGTCATTGAGGTCAGTCATTCCGCTTACGGTTCTGTTGACCTCTTGAAGAAGATCACCGGCACGTTTAGAAAGAAGGTCCTTAAAATATTCCTTTTTTTCTTTTGTTAACATGATATAAAGGGTCCTCCCCTGCTGTTCAACGGTCTCATTTATATCTTAACTTATCCCAAATACGCTTGGCCTTCTTTTCTTTCCCTGCGCCATTTTGAAGGCCTTCCGTTTCCGCAAAGGCTTCGAGTATTTCCCTCTGTTCCTTGGTGAGTTTCTGAGGTATTTTAACCTGTATCTTTACATATAGGTTTCCCCTGCTGTTCTTATCCCTCAGATTCGGCATCCCGAGCTTTGGTATCTCAAGAATATTGTCAGGCTGGGTGCCGGAAGGGATATCAAGCTTGTAAGGTTTGTCATCACCGAGTACAGGTATATTGACGGAATCCCCGAGGGCAGCCTGCACGAATGATATTGGAATCTGACACACAAGGTCATCGTTGTCCCTGTTAAAAAGATTATGTTCTTTGACCCTGATTACCACATAAAGATCACCCGGGGGACCTCCATTTTCACCTGCTTCCCCCTCTCCACGCAATCTCAACTGCGAACCGGTCTCCACTCCGGGCGGGATACTGACAGTTATCTTCCTCTCTGTTCGAATCTTTCCATGGCCCTTGCAGGCCTTGCAAGGATTAAGCACTATCTGGCCTGAACCCTGACATGTCGGGCAGGTGGTGCTTATCTGAAAAAAACCCTGAGTTCTTATTATCTGCCCTCGTCCGTGGCAGGTAGTGCATACCTCTGATTTTGTGCCATGGCTCAATCCGGAACCGCCGCATACATCGCAGTTGGTCAACCTGGGGAAGGCTATCTCTGCCTCCTTGCCCTGGAAGGCTTCTTCAAGGGTTATCTCCAGGTCATATCTAAGACTGCTGCCCTGCGTTGCCCGGGTTTTTCCACCTCGTCTGGAGCCAAAACCAAAAAAGTCCTCGAATATGTCGCCGAAGCTGGAGAAAATGTCTTCAAAACCTCTGAACCCGGTAAATCCGGTTCCCTGAAGCCCTTCGTGGCCATACCTGTCGTAAACCTGGCGCTTTTCGCGATCCCTCAGGACTTCATAGGCCTCTGCGGCCTCCTTGAATCTTTCCTCTGCCTCTTTGTTCCCGGGATTCTTGTCGGGATGATACTTAAGGGCCAACTTGCGGTAGGCCTTTTTCATCTCTTCCTCACCCGCGTTCCTGGAAACACCCAGGATTTCGTAATAGTCTCTCTTCTGCATCTTAAGCCGGAATTACTGCCCCTCAGACTGATCCGATTCCGGAGGTTCAATCCTTGAAGGATCCTCCAGGTTGGGAATAAGCGATTTCGTTACGGTTTCGGGAGTCGGGAATACCATGCCCCCTGCGATCTCCCTTAGGGCGGTCACGATGTCTTTGTTCTTGCAGACTACCATCGGTTCCGCCCCTTTTCGCAATTGACGGACCCTCTTCGCGGCCAGATGAATGATCGCGAAACGATTGTCAATTCTATTAAGGCAGTCCTCTACCGTTATGCGGGCCATAGACTTCTCCTCTCAAAACAAGCATCCTCATGACAGAGCTTCTCTGAATAAACTTTGATTAATACCTTCTCTTATGCTATTTGTAAAGCAAAAAATCAGCCAGTAGTGGGGGTATGAATACCGGATATATGCTTTCCAGGGTACTGAGCAGCGCCTTGATAGGCATTGATGCCTACATTGTTGATGTAGAAGTGGATATAGCCCATGGCCTTCCCAGTCTTTCCACCGTAGGTCTGGCCGAAGGGGCTGTAAGGGAAAGCAAGGAGCGCGTCAAGGCTGCGATAAAAAATTCCGGGTATGATTTTCCCTCCGACCGCATAACAATAAATCTTGCTCCGGCGGATGTCAAAAAGGAAGGCTCAGCCTTTGATCTGCCCATTGCCATCGGGATTCTGGCAGCCACAGGATTTCTGGAGGCGCAATCATGCAAAGGATATCTTTTCCTGGGTGAACTTGCCCTTGACGGACTCCTGAGACCGGTCAAGGGGGTATTGCCCATAGCCGTAGGAGCCAGGGACAAGGATTTACGGGGCATTTTTCTTCCTGAGGAAAATGCGCCGGAGGCGGCTGTTGTGGAAGGGGTTGACGTATATCCTGTCAGAAGCCTCTCCCAGGTAATAGAGGTACTGCTTGGAAACTCCGCGCCCAATCGTTATGTCTATGAGCCTTCTAAAGAAGATAGGGCGGATGATCAGGGCCTGGATCTCAAGGAGGTTATGGGACAGGAAAACGCTAAGAGGGCGCTTGAGGTCTGCGCGGCAGGGGGGCACAATCTCATAATGGCGGGTCCTCCCGGTTCCGGAAAGACAATGATGGCGCGCCGTCTTGTGACGATTCTTCCACCCTTGACATTTGATGAATCCCTTGAGACCTCAAAAGTCTATAGCGTTATGGGGCTGATGCCGAGGGGGGCTGGGCTGATAACGATAAGGCCTTTTCGATCCCCGCATCACACTATATCCAATGCCGGACTAATAGGGGGCGGGAGCAATCCCAAACCCGGGGAAGTGAGTCTGGCCCACAACGGCATCCTGTTCCTGGATGAACTGCCTGAGTTCCAGAGAAACGTGCTGGAGGTACTCAGACAGCCTATTGAAAGCGGAGATGTGACCATTTCCAGGGCGTCCACCAGTGTGACATATCCCGCCCGATTTGTCCTCGTTGCTGCAATGAATCCCTGTCCATGCGGCTACCGAGGAGACGAGACTCGAGAGTGTGTGTGTTCTCACGCGGAGATTGAGAGGTACAGGTCAAGGATATCAGGCCCCCTGATGGACAGGATAGATATTCACCTTGAGGTCCCGTCGGTTAAATACCGGGATCTGGCTGTTTCAAAGCAAGGGGCTTCCTCGCAAGATATCCGCAGTCGCGTTCTAGCGGCAAGAAATGTCCAGGAGGGAAGGTTCAAGGGATTGGGCACCCATACTAACGGAGGCATGAGGAACCGGGAGATCAAGAGATTCTGCGAGATAGACAGGGAGGCGAGCCTGCTTCTTGAAAAGGCGATGGAGAGATTTGGCCTGAGTGCAAGGGCTTACTCCCGAATACTCAAGGTTTCAAGGACCATCGCCGATCTTGATGGATCAAACGCGATAGAGGTTCCGCACGTTGCTGAGGCGATACAATACAGGACGCTCGACAGGAAAGCATATCCATGAAACGGGTTCTTATCGTTTTTGTGGTTCTTCTTGTCTCCGTCGCGATCGCGGGCATGGCGGCCCTTGGTTATCTCTGGTATGTATGGTCGAGTAACCTTCCTTATATCGGATCCCTTAAAGATTACAGGCCCCCGGTCATTACGGAGTTTTACAGTGAAGAAGGAGAAACAATAGGAAGGCTCTGGGAGGAAAAACGCATAGTAATCCCGCTTGAAAAGGTGCCGGCCATGGTGCGCAATGCCTTTATCGCCTCAGAGGACAGGCGCTTTATGGAGCATAGAGGCCTTGATTTCCTGGGGATTGCAAGGGCCTTATTAAGAAACATGTCGGCCGGAAAGATTGAACAGGGAGGCAGCACCATCACGCAGCAGGTGACAAAGTCTCTGCTGCTTAAGAACGCGGAGAGGACTTACAAGAGGAAGGTAAGGGAGGCTACGCTCTCCATCCAGCTCGAGAAGGCTTTCACAAAGGAAGAAATCCTTTTCCTTTATCTCAATCAGATCTATCTGGGCCACGGCGCATACGGAGTCGAGGCGGCAGCAAATAACTATTTCGGGAAGTCCATCTCTGAAGTCTCCCTTGCGGAGGCTGCTTTGCTTGCAGGGCTGCCGCAGGCTCCAGGCCGCTATTCCCCCATATCCAACTTTGAAACAGCAAAGGCCAGACAGCGCTATGTCCTCGATCGCATGGCAGAGGATGGCTATATAAGCGCTATTGAGGCGCAGAAGGCATTTGGCGAGGAGATCATATTCAAGGAAGACCATGTAAACACATTTCAGAGGGCGGGATATTTCAGCGAATACGTGCGCCGGTATCTTATTGAAAAATACGGGCAGGGGCCTGTCCATTCAGGCGGTCTTAAGGTCTATACGACACTTAACCTTAAGATGCAGAATGCAGCGAACGATGCTTTGAACAGAGGACTGGCGGAGCTCGACGTGAGGGAGGGCTATAGAGGGCCCCTAAAGCGCCTGAGCGAAGATCAGGTGAAGGAGTTTCTTGCAGCCGGCACCGGTTCTGATACCGCCCAAGGGGATATCATTCAAGCTGTTGTCGAAGAGGTTGATGAAAAGAGGTCTGAGATAAGGGCCAGGTTTTCGGGCGGGGGCGGAAAGATTCCTTTTTCTGATATTAAATGGGCAAGGTCCCCTGATCCGGATACTCCCTATTACGCCGCCAGAGCTCCAAAGCCGTCTATAATCTTCAAGAAAGGCGATCTGATACTTGTCAGGATTGAGGGAGACGGAGACGCTCCTGATAACAGGATCTTAAGCCTTCAGCAGAGGCCTCTGGTTCAGGGGGCCATTTTGTGTATCGCTCCAGGCACCGGCGAGGTAAAAGCGCTATTGGGGGGGAGGGATTTCTCCGAAAGCCAGTTCAACCGGGCCCTGCAGTCAAGAAGACAGCCCGGATCGGCGTTTAAACCCCTGATTTACGCGGCGGCCCTTGATCGCGGTATGACGCCGGCTTTACCTGTGCTTGATGCCCCCTACATTGGGAAACCTCAGGCAGACAACGAGCCTTGGAAACCGAAGAATTATAAGGATAAGTTCTCAGGCCCCATGCTTCTTCGAAACGCTCTCGCCCAGTCCAAGAATGTAATAACTGTGAAGATACTTGAAGAAATCGGAGTTGACTATGTTATATCCTACGCCAAGAAACTGGGGATTGAAACAGAGATAGCCTCAGGGCTTTCGCTGGCGTTGGGATCATCCGGGCTTTCCCTGATTGAACTTACAACCGCCTACGCGGCATTTGCAAATAGCGGCCTGCTCCCCAAGCCGATCTTTGTCAGAAAGGTACTGGACAGAGATGGTAAGGTTCTTGAAGAAAACGCCCCCCAGTTGACTGAGGCAATCAGCCCCGAGACGGCTTTCTTGATCACCGATATGCTCAAGGCCGCAGTCCAGGAGGGAACAGGATGGCGTGTGAAGGCCCTCAAAAGGCCCGCAGCCGGAAAGACCGGCACAACAAATGATCTGAGGGATGCGTGGTTTATAGGCTATACCCCTGACCTGCTCGCGGGTGTGTGGGTGGGCTATGACGATCAAAAATCCATGGGAGTTACGGAGACGGGCTCAAGGGCTGCAAGCCCTATCTGGCTTTATTTCATGTCCGACGCCGTAAGTGAGATGCCCGTCAAGGACTTCACTGCCCCTGGCGGGATTGTATTCTCGCGGATTGATGCTGAAGATGGTCTTCTCGCCGGCCCACACACAAAGAAAAGCATTTTACAGCCCTTCAAGGGCGGAACCGAGCCGAAGGGCTATTCTTCCGCGCCGGCTTCGCCTAAATCAATGAGCTTCCAGCAGTATGACATGGACCACGGAAACTGAACGGGACCAGAGCTTTTTTTTGAAATGGATTCCCGGTCTTTGCTATTTTTATTAAAAGGTTCACTCAGGAGGATTTTTGCTGATGTCTCTCATGCTTTACAATACGGCCAGGAGGGTTAAGGAGCCTCTTATTCCCCTTGAGCAGGGCAGGGTGGGGATCTATGTGTGCGGCGTTACGGTTTATGATCTGTGTCACATTGGACATGCCCGTTCCGCGATAGTCTTTGATGTCCTTGTCAGGTATCTTCGCGCCCTTGGAAACGAAGTGACCTACGTTCGCAACTTTACCGATGTTGACGACAAGATAATCGCCAGAGCCCGGGAGTTGAAAGAATCGCCGGAGGAGCTGGCCTTGCGATATATAGAAGCCTTCTATGTGGACATGGACCGGCTCAATATTATGCGCGCCGACAGAGAGCCCAAGGCTACCGAACACATCCAGGGAATGATTGATATGATCCAGGCCCTCATAGAGAGAGGTTACGCCTACAGGGCGGGTGACGATGTGTATTTCGCGGTTGAGAGCTTTCCGGGCTATGGAGCCCTTTCGGGAAGAAAACTGGAGGATATGAAGGCAGGAAGCCGCATAGCAGTAGGCGAACAAAAACAGCATCCGATGGATTTTGCCCTCTGGAAGGCGGCTAAAGAGGGTGAACCCCAATGGGACAGCCCATGGGGAAAAGGCAGACCCGGCTGGCACATGGAATGCTCCGTCATGAGCACCCATTTTCTTGGCACTACCTTTGACATCCATGGAGGAGGTGAGGACCTGCTGTTTCCTCACCATGAAAACGAAAGGGCCCAGGCCGTGGCCGCACAGGGAGGAGGCTTCGCGCGCTACTGGATACATAACGGATTCGTTACAGTAAACTCAGAGAAGATGAGCAAATCCTTGGGCAATTTCCTTACCATAAGGGATGCCCTTAAGCTCTATCATCCTCAAGTTCTGAGGATGTTTTTGATTTCCCAGCATTACAGGAGTCCTCTTGACTTCACAAGAAGCGCTGTTGAGGCCCACCAGGCAGGTCTGATTAAGCTATACAGGGCTCTTGAGCGAATGGAGACACTTCTGGGACCCTGGAGCAGTGATCAGTTCCTATCCAACAGAGTAAAAGGAGAGGCCCTTCCCCTTCCTGATGAGTTTAGGGAGGCCATGGACGATGATCTAAATACCGCAAGGGCAGTGGCATTTCTCTTTGAAAAGCTAAAAGAGATAAACAAGATCATTGGCACGGAAGCCGCTCCGACCAACACGGGCATCTCTGAACTTGCAGTCAGGAGAACTGAACTTATGCTCTGCGCCTCAGTTTTGGGCCTCCTGGAAGAAAGACCTTCAACCTTTTTTGACGGCATAAGGCAGGAGAGCATTACCCTGGACGAGGCAGAGGTTGAAAGACTTCTAGCCGAGAGATCCGAGGCGAGGAAGGAAAAGGACTGGAGAAGGGCTGATGAGATCCGCGGTGTCTTAAAGGCTATGGGTGTGGTGCTGGAGGACGGAGCCAAGGGTACTACCTGGCGGAAAGATGTTTAGGATCAAGAGCGATTTTGCGCCCTGCGGCGACCAGCCTCAAGCCATAGATGCCCTGAGCGAAGGAATAGTTCGCGGCCTCTCCCAGCAGATCCTGCTGGGAGTTACGGGCTCCGGCAAGACCTACACGATGGCCCACGTGATAGAAAGGACCGGGCGCCCCGCACTCGTAATAGCGCCCAACAAGACCTTGGCGGCACAGCTCTACGGGGAATTTAAGAGGCTTTTTCCGGAGAATGCCGTTGAATACTTTGTGAGCTACTACGACTACTATCAGCCCGAGGCCTATATCCCTCAAAGCGATACCTATATCCAGAAAGACTCAAGCATAAACGATCAGATTGACAAGATGAGGCATGCCGCCACGCGGTCCCTTCTTGACAGGGATGATGTGATAATCGTGGCAAGCGTCTCCTGTATCTATGGCCTCGGATCTCCTGAGGCCTATCACGGGATGATCCTTTATGTGGAAAGAGACACGCCGCTGAGCAGAGAAGATGCGATAGCGAAGCTCGTTGAAATCCAGTACGAAAGGGGGGATCTGGATTTCTTCAGGGGAAGGTTCAGGGCACGGGGTGATATACTGGATATCTATCCGGTTCACGAAGAGGACCGTGGAGTGAGGATATGCTTCTTCGGAGACCTTGTGGAATCCATCAGTGAAATTGATCCTCTCACAGGTAAGAACTTGAGGGAACTGAACCGGGTGACAATCTACCCCGCCACCCACTATGTCACCACAGTTGAAATAAGGGAAAGGGCCATAAGAGAGATAAAGGAGGAGCTGAAAGCGCAGGTGGAGCATTTCAGGGGGCTTGGGAAGCTACTGGAGGCCCAGCGTGTGGAAGAAAGAACCCTCTTTGATCTGGAGATGATGATTGAGATGGGTTATTGCCATGGGATAGAGAACTATTCAAGACATCTGACAGGAAGGCGCCAGGGAGAGCCTCCTCCCACACTGTTGGACTATTTTCCCAAAAATTTCCTTCTGATCATAGATGAAAGCCATATCACGATACCTCAGCTCCACGGAATGTACAGGGGCGACAGATCACGAAAGGATACCCTGGTTCAATACGGTTTTCGTCTTCCTTCGGCCCTGGATAACAGACCTCTTACCTTCGAGGAGTTCCAGGAAAGGGTAGGGCAGAGCGTGTATGTTTCAGCCACACCCGGCCCATACGAGCTCGGTGTAGCGCAGGCAATTGTCGAGCAGATAATAAGGCCCACGGGCCTTGCTGATCCTGAGATAGAGGTAAGGGATGCGAGAAACCAGGTGGATGATCTCCTGGGCTTGATAAGAAAGACTGTGGCTAAGGGCGAAAGGGTTCTTGTTACAACCCTTACAAAGAAGATGGCGGAGGATCTTTGCGAATACTACGCGGATCTGGGGGTAAAGATACAGTACCTCCACTCGGACATAAAGACCATCGAGCGGGTGGATATACTTCGTGATCTTCGTCTGGGTGTCTTTGATGTCCTGGTAGGCATAAACCTTTTGAGGGAAGGACTTGACCTGCCGGAGGTATCGCTGGTCGCGATCCTCGATGCGGATAAGGAGGGGTTTCTGCGATCCGAGAGATCACTGATACAGACCGCAGGAAGGGCGGCCAGGAACATAAACGGAAAAGTCATTCTTTACGCCGATCAGGTAACCCACTCCATGAAGAGCGCCATGGAGGAAAGCTCCAGGCGCAGAGGACTCCAACTGGATTATAATGAGGCCAACAATATCACCCCCGCCTCCATAACCAGGGCGATTGAGGATATAATGGCATCTCCGTACGAGGCTGATTATGTAACGGTACCTAAGGTGGAGGAACCTGAATCAGCTTACATGACCACGGAGCAAAAGGAGGCCTTCATAAAAACCCTTACGGAAAAAATGAAGAAGGCGGCAAGAAGCCTCGAGTTCGAGGATGCCGCAGCCTTGAGGGACAGGATCAGAGCGATAGAAAAGGAAATGATTACGGCATCCCTCGACTGATTCTTATTCTGTAAGGGCCTTGACGGCGGCCTCAAGGGAGGCCATGTCCTCCACATTCAACCTCGGAATATCCGCGCAAATATCCTTTATCATGTTGGAGAGCACCTTTTTCGGCCCCAACTCTATAAAAAGATCGGTTCCGTATGAGACGGCTTTTTCTATGGAGCCCCGCCAATCCACTATCTGGAAGATCTGTCTGTATAGTTCATCAGTTATGTGAATGGGATCCACTATGGCGTTGGTTGTGACATTAGCGATCACCGGTCTGGACGCGATGTTGAAGCTTGTCCTGTCAAGGGTTTCTTTGAGCCTGTCCGCGGCAGGCTTCATGTTGGGGGTGTGGAAAGGCCCTTCCACATTAAGCATGGTAGGGATCTTACCCTGCAGTTTAAGTTCCCCGGCCATCTCTGCCAGAGCGGCCTTTGATCCGCCCACAACTATCTGCCTTCTGGTATTCTTGAGCGTTATGTTAAGCCCGTAAGTCCGGCATAAATCATAGATAAGATCATAGTCCAGATCACCCTTTCTTTCCACGACCGCCATCAACCCGGCATCAGGAAGACCTCTTCCGACTTCGGTCATGCGGTCGGCCCGCTCATTCACAAGCGATAGACAGGGCGCGAAAGCCAGGGCGCCCGAGGCCGCTAGCGCTGTGTATTCACCAAGGCTGTGACCCGCGGTAAATCTGAAGTCAAGGTCGTCCTTCCTCTCGCGGCAGTCATCCGCAAGAGCTCTGAAGCAGGCGTACCCGGTTGTGAAAACAGCAGGCTGAGTGTATATGGTCTTGTTAAGATCACGGCCCTGGGACATTACCGAATCAGCATCTGAAGGCTTGCTGAAACACAGCTCCTTGAGGTCATATCCCAGGACTTCGGAGGCCTCTTCAAACACCTCCCTGACCGAGGCAAAGTTTTCGTAGATATCCTTTCCCATGCCTAAATATTGTGATCCCTGACCTGGGAATATAAGTGCTATGGATCTAAATTTCATTAGCTAAATCTCCTGGTTAAGATTGGATTGAAACTGAGGAAATCGAGACATTCAATAGCGGCCGTTGATCTTTTGACAAAGGCTCCCGGGATAATGAGCTCGCAAGAACTCGGAGCAGGTCTATTCCGGAGAGCAAGTGCCATTTTATTTGGCAAGGTGGAATGGAAAGGCCCTGAGCGGTGATCCTTTCTTACATGCGCGTTGCATCAAACCTCCAGCTTTCCATTCCGGCCGGGACCCACTGGCCTCCATAAGGGTTTACGCTGTAGTAGGTAACGGTAGATCCGCCGCTTATCACATTGGCCGATCGCTTGAGGATAACCACCTCGAACTTCGCCCCTAAATTAGGCTGGCCCATGAAATTGGGGACCGCTAATTCGAAGCGCCATACCCCCTGCGGGAACTCGTAAGTTTGGGGTATGAACCGCCCCTGGACGGACCCGTTCGGCGTCGTGAGAGTCGCGCTGTCTCCCTGCTGGGATATCCGCCAGGTCTCTTCTTTCATGTGGCCTTCCTTCACATAGGCGTTGGGGACTGAGGTGACGGTCAGCACCGCGGTTACATGCCAGGTGCCGTTAATGGATGGAGGCTGAGCTTGAGCGGAAGCTGTAAGGGAAAAGATGGTTATAAGAAGAAGGGCTATTCTTATTTTCATGCCTGGTGGCTCCTTTCCTCAGAAAAGGGTATGAATAAGCCGGAGTTGATCCTGTAAGTTGCGCTCTTGAGTTTATTATGCATGGTTTGGCTTTTATGTAAATAGGATTGATAATATCTTGCTTTTCGCTCCCAAAGCCCCTGAAGATCTTCTTGATGAGCTCCTCAGCCTCAATTAAAGCAAATATTCGCATCCGGGCCTATGGTACGAGCCAAAGTACTCCGTAGGCCTGGAAGGTGAATGGGAGACATCATCTCAATAATCTCATAGCCGCGAAGCATTTCAAGTCCGAAGACCGCGGCAGCAGAGGCAACGCCAGCGATTCCGAGGACCATACCCAGTTTGTGCATTCGTTTCTGGAGTGCAGTCTCTTCCCTCTTGGTGGCCCGAATCTCTGCCGCGATGGGGTCCATCTGGGTCTACATCCCTTTGGCCGCCTCCATGGGCAAGCCCCCTGGGTGCCCATGCCGGATATGGTCTTCAGACGCCTTGTCATGATTCCGGTCGGCCTCCTTGGGCGAGATGGGGAAAAGAATACAAATGGCCCTAAAAAGTCGCGTGTCGCCGGTATCAATAGCGGAATATTGCGGCAAGGGAGGCCTTATCGGGGACTTCCTCCTGCAAAACGGCATAAACCGTGCCGCCTTTCATCAAGGACTGGATTGCCGCCACATCGAGGAGGTCCTCATCGCCGGATTCATGGGTGTCGTGCACATAAACCATGTCCTTCTCAGAATCAAACCCACCCCACACCTGCACACCGACAGGGACGAACAAAACATCCACTCGTCCAATATAAGCCGCCAAAACCGCCTCCTTCACATCGGTGGTCGTCTGTCCTGTGCCTGCCAATTGACGGTACCTGGCTTCCGCCGCCTCCCGTGCCTTCTGGAAGACTGGTTTCACCAATGCCCATGCCTGACCATGGAGTTCCTCGGGTTTCAAGCCCTCGGGATTTCCGGGAATCCCCCCTTCCGTCAAATGTGGATAGGTGTTAGCCTCCCGGTAAATTGGGAAAAGCGAGTCAACCCCGGCCAGGACCAGGGGCGGTTGTCCGTCTGAGAGAAAATCCCGCAGCTTTCTGTCTATCATTCGAAACCAACGCAGTATCCTGTCTTTGTTTTCATTGCCTATGTCATGCCCATGGAACATTGCGGCGCGGCTTCCTGCTCCCGATGGCGAGCCCGTATGAAACTGTAATTGCTTTTCTGTGGATGCCTCCGGAAAGGCCTCGGAGAGGCTTTGGGGAACTCCCTCCAGCTCTATTTCATCCACCGTGTGCCGTGTCCCCTCCAGAAGCCGAACTTGATTTTGACTGAGGGCCAGTATGAAGAAAATGCCGTCGCTGGCTAATATTGGGAGAAGAGGTTTGACATGGAACCTATGAGAAACCACCGCCAGTTCCTTCAAGGCCATCGGCACTCGAAAAAGGTGCAGTGTGTCTGAGGAAAAAAATACAGCCAGGCTGTCGCTTTGCTTCTGCCAGAAATCGCGATCCTGCAACAACCGCCGGGGCTCTTTGAGCACCGCCTGAACCTCCGGAGCACGAAGACCTTTGGCCTTGAGTCCTTCTTCCGCCTCCCTGAGCAGGTTCTTGAAACGAATCGGATCCTGTTCCGTATCCCGACCCGCCCGGTGCGTCGGCATAAACAGCGACACACACCAACCGGAGGTGCTGTCCAAAAAGGTTTTCCTCAATATATCCATCGTCATTCTATCCATATGCAAAGCCTCCCTTCAGCCGTTTTTAACTTTTCGTCAGTATTGCCTTCATACTGCTTCGATCTGTCATTTATCTCAAATTAAAATTGCCGAACTCCCAATTAGCGCTGCCATTAATGAGCAGTGCAACCATGAGTCCCATGACGAACCTCCCGCTCATATTCATCCTGAATTCTCCCCACGAGTTCTGCCAAGGTGTTCTCTAACCCCCATGCCCTGGTGGTGCACAACGAAGAATGAAAATAGAGGGGTTGAGTATAAGAGATTGGGTCACGGTAATCCACTGATAAGTAATTTCCCAAAAAACTTAATCAGGAGGGATGCCATGACCTGAATATGGGTTGATTATACTTCACCTTATCTTCAAAAACAATACTCAGGCGGGCGCGCCCAGGGTGATTTTGCCCTCACTTGTAAGGACAATTTTGGCAGTTAGTTGCATATTCCCCTGAACAAGGCCCTCAGGATGATGTATGAAGGTCTTAGAGCAATAGATCTCATCCATCCCTGAGGGGTTGATCGTCTTGAACTTTCAAGAAATCGTTGTGCGCCCTGTTAGCCCAGTTGAGGAGGCACACTATCAGAACCTTATGAAGAAGCATCATTACCTGGGGGCTCTGCCCAAGATCGGAGAGACCCTGTGGTATGTAGTATGCCGGCACGATCAATGGATCGCCCTTGTAAGTTTTTCCGCACCGGCCTTGAAGTGTGCAGCACGGGATCGCTGGATAGGGTGGGACTTTCGCCATCAGTATGATCGGCTTCATCTGGTGACCAATAACAGCCGTTTTCTGATCCTTCCGGATTACCATGTTCCCAATCTGGCATCACGAATACTGTCGCTATGTCACAAAACACTGCCCTTGCCACTGGCAAGAGAGTTTTGGCCATCCGGTAGTGCTTCTGGAGACCTTCGTTGATCCTCAGCGATTCCATGGGACCGTCTATAAGGCCTCAAACTGGATCTATGCGGGCGACACAAAAGGCTTTAGCAGAACTCGTACCGGCTACAGCGCTAAAGCTCAGTCGCCCAAGATGGTCTTTGTCAAAGCTTTGCAGCCCAATGCTCAATTTATCTTATCACAGCCTATCCTCCCCCCACTTTACCGTAAAGGAGACCCAAAGATAATGCTGAAAGCAGAGCAGATGCTATCCCTGCCGTATTTCTTCATACACATCCCTGATCCACGCCGCGCTCAAGGGCGCAGACATACCATCTCCACAGTGCTTGCCGTTGCCACAGGGGCAATGCTGTGTGGAATGCGTGGATATCAGGCCATCTCCGATTGGGCAAACAGTCTTGGCCAGAAGGCCAGAGAACGTTTCAACTGCCGCCGTGAAAAGGGTCGCTTTATCGTCCCCAGCCTCTCTATTATCCGTGATGTTCTCATCCGGGTTAACCCAGTGGATCTGGATTGTGCCCTTCAACGCTGGAACCAGGCTTACGCCAAGGAGGATCAAAGTCTCGCCATAGACGGAAAACCATGCGCAACGCCATTGATGAAGAAGACTACTAAACCCACATCATGAGTGCGGCAGGTCATCAGAGTAAAATTGCCTACACCAAGTCGGATCCTTGCCCATAGGCGGTAATGAAGAACTCAAACGCACAAACGAAATCAAGATGGCCAACCCTCTGCTCGATTCAATCGATATCCGGGATAAAGACATTACCGCAGATGCCCTGCTCACCCAACGCAGGCTCGCCGATTATATATGCCTGGAGCGTAAGGCCCACTACCACTTCACCGTTAAATGCAATCAACCAACTCTGGCAGAATCTCGCCTGACGTTGTCTGCGGTATCACCAGTAGAAAACCAGAGCAAGCAGACGCGCCCTGAAAGCGGCTCCTTGCCATAAATCGAGGCCACTGGTGCATCGAAAACAGTTGCCACTAGACCCTCGACTGGGATTTCGATGAGGACCGAAGCTGAATACGCACCGGCTACGGCCCGGAAAATGTCTCCCGACTCCGCCGCTTTGCCATCGGGATCAACAAATCCAAGGGCGTTCGCAGTGTCGCGCAGAAAATGCGACAACTAACACTCAACATCCGTTTGACCTTCTATTACCTGCGCATGACCAAAAACTCTTGCCTTCCCTTGCGCCTCTAACATAGCCGCAGCTAAGCATTATCCAATAGGCCCTCTACCTCTCCTCCATCAACTCTTGCCTCCTGTCAAGGCAAAGGCAGACTTGCGCCTTTTCCCCAAACCCATTTCTGCTCGTCTATTCCCTCTGCGCAAACCCCCTCCAAGCTTCTCCAAGGGACTAGAACAAATTTACCGTGGATTGAGAAGCTTGCCGCGTGACAGAGAGGAATTAGGGATTTAAAGTTCTTCCAGCGCGTGAGAACCGGCCACCGATTGCCTGAAGTCTAGTTATTGTCCGGAGGCAGGGCAAAAAAGCAATCTTTATCAAACATCCTGAAGACTACTTCATGTGCCTTGACTTCTTGGCTGGTGAGGAGTCGGCATCACTTCGACTCCGCTAACAGTAGGTTCCGTCTGGCCGCCAGGAGATGAGCTCTCATGAAGTTCCGGGCCTTTTTCTCATCCCCCGCAGCTATGGCGTCTATGATGCGACCGTGTTCGGCGACCGTCATTAGTGGCCTCTTATTGGTGCGCAAGGCCGCTCTCCAACCATGAAAGTCATGTCGTGTAATAGTGTTCATCAGGACCACGATGGTCCGGTTTTCGGTAGCGTTGGCAACTAGGCGGTGGAACTCTATGTCGGTCCGTATAAGTCCCACGAGATTTTCCCGGGCAAGGTTTTCTTTGAAAATCTCAAGATTTTTGCGCAGACTCGCAACCTCCTCGCTGGAGGCTCGTTTTGCCGCCAAGGCTGCGGCAGCCGGTTCCAATACCATCCTTGCCTCAAAATGGTGATGCAATGACTCCTTGTGAGTATTAAGGAGATCCGAAAGGGGCATGAACAAATCGGCGGTCAACGCCTTCACGAAGGCCCCCTTGCCGGGCAGTACCTCAACAAGACCCATTATCTCAAGTATGCGCAGGGCCTCCCTGATGGAGGAACGTCCAACCCCCAACGCATCTACCAGGTGCCGTTCCGAGGGGAGCTTGGAGCCGGGACCGAGATCCTCGCTCACTATGAGTTCCTTTATTTGCTGAATGGCAGCCTCAGAAAGCCTTGTCTTGGTTATGGGTTGCAAAGGCATCAGATCATCACCTCCTTATTTACTGGTCTGAACAGTATAACACCTATAATAAATCCATTTCGATCCTACTGTCAAATCCAAAAATCGTATTTTGTAATACTAATGCAATAAAACCATTAAGTTATAGTCAATTTTTAACGATTTAATTCTGTTCGATATTTTTTCTCTTGACACGATCTAAACTCTATTGGTAGCTTGCACAGGTCAGACCAGTATGACACCTGACAGTATGCTGGGCGATAGGCTGTGATATGAAGAGCGGAAATTTGTCCCAGCCGGAACTAACCGGATCCGGCAAGTTGGATCCACTCATCAAAAACACTGTAGTCCTGAGGGAGGTTTCCATGAGAAGTCGAAAGGTGTTAGGGTTATTGATCTTAACGTTAGCGCTGGCATTCGCCATTCCGACTCACAAGGCACAGGCCAAGAAAGTAGTGCTCAAGACACAAGCCATGTTTTCGCTTTCAATGCCTTTGCTGGGCCAGCCGCTGGTCTGGTTCTCCGAGATGATGGAAAAGGCGAGCGAGGGACAGATCGTTTTTAAACTCTATGACCCGGGCAAACTTGTGCCAGTGACTGAGATACTTGAAGCGGTTTCGAAGGGGCATATCCAGGCAGGCTACGCCGCCCCTGCCTTCTGGATGGGCAAGGTCCCATCGGCTCCTGTATTTGGAAGTGTTCCATTCGGTCCCGAAGGCCCTGAATATATGGCCTGGATGTTCAAAGGAAACGGACTGAAGCTTTGGCAGGAGGCCTATGACAAGGCCGGGTATAATGTTAAGGTGTTTCCGGTGATTCTTTGTCCTCCGGAAACCTCCGGATGGTTCGCACGGGAGATCAAGACTCCCAAGGATTTTAAGGGAATCAAGATGCGTTTCTACGGATTGGGAGGCTCGGTAATAGAAAAGCTCGGCGCCTCTGCCACCATGCTGCCGCCGGCTGAAATCTTCCCATCGCTT
>JBGSUA010000210.1:0-3189 GCA_041753575.1 Desulfatiglandaceae bacterium | reverse complement strand
AGATCACCTTTCCGTAGATTTCCGGGGCTACCTGGCTAGCGGGATTTCGCTCCATCACCATTCTTATGTCTTCCCACGGTGAGATCGCTTCCTCGAACAACACCTTGGCCGACGTGAGTGAAGCATATATAATATGGCCGTTTTCCCCTTTTCCGGACATCATTTTCTGGTCCAAACGAAACACCTGAACTGCTATCCCGTCGCCCATCGGGTTCAATGTCTCATCTCTATCGCTCAGATAGGCCGCATGGGAACCAGCAATGCCCTTCACGTCGTAGAGTTTGACCTTTCCAGGCACTCCTTTCATTTCAACTTCGAGTATTTGTCTCACATCGAGTTTTTCAGAGAGCCTCTCATACGTCCCCCTACTTGTCAGAACCTGCCCGCCTACGGTAAAGGATTCCACTCTTCCGGTAAAATTGACTTGTGCGCCCACTGCCCCATACTTGGCGCGTTTTTCCGACCCGATGTTCCCGACCACGACCTCGCCCGTGTTGACGGCCACTCCCATTTCTAAATGAGGCAAACCATCGGCCTCATTTTGGCCGTTTATCTCTTCCATAGCCAATTGCATCTTCAGGGCGCACGCGACGGCTAGCTCCGGATGATTTTCCAGCGGTTCCGGTGCGCCAAAGAAAGCCAGAATACCGTCTCCAATGATCTCATCAATTATCCCACGGTGGTCTAAGATGATGTCTACCATCCTACCTAAATAACGGTTCAGGAACTTGATCACGTCCTCGGGCTTCATGCTTGAAGTGAGGGATGTGAATCCTCGGAGATCCGACATCATAATGGAAAGCTCCCTTATTTCACCGCCGAGTTCGAGCCCGTCTTTAGAGTCAAGAAGTCGCTTGACCACTTCCTGAGTCAAATAGCGACCGAACGTATCCTTTATGCGGTCTCTGTCTTTCAATCCTTCCGTCATTCGGGTGAAGGCCCGTGCCAGCTGGCCAACCTCGTCACTTGTCCTTATGCTTGAGAGATCCATGTCGAGGTTCCCCTCTGCCACTTTGACTGTTTCACTGGCCATGTGGCGCAAGGGACGGCTAATGGAGCGTGCAACAAGAACCGAAGCGATCACAAGCAATACAATACCAATCCCAGCCAGGAGGATTGTCGTTTGAAACAGGGCCTCGACTTCGGCGAACAGTTCCTTCTTCGGCAGCACGGCAGCGAGCGTCCACCCTGGAGGATTTATTCGCGTGAAAGCCAGGTAGGAATCGATTCCGGTCAGACCGGCGCCAATGTCGTAGAACCCCGATTCCTCAGTTAACATGGCTCGCGCATATTCCTTGGCCCGCGGGTGTTTAGCTTCATCTGCAGCATCGAAAACCGACGTACGCATGATTCTCTCAGGATTTCGATTGGTGACAAAAGTCCCCTTGTCCGAAATCACAGACAGAAACCCTGTCTCATAGACCTGCTTGGCATTGGTAAGATCATTCAAGCTTTTCAAAGAGATGTCAGCAGTCACGACCGCCCTTATGCGCCCGGTTGAAGTTTCCTCCCGATTGTCGAACATGGGGCACGCGTACGTAATCATCGCTACGTTGCCCCCGCCCTCGTCAAAGTACGGATCTGTCCATATGGCCTTTCTCAGCTTTACAGGAACTCGAAACCAGTCTTTGGAAAAGTAATCGTACGAATCAGTTCCCAGCTGCTCGAACTTGATTCCTCCTTCTGCCCTGAAAAAATAGGGAGCAAATCTCTCCAGATGCGGTTCAAACGCATAAGGCAAGAAAGCCACAGTGGATCCGAATATTCTCCCATTTCTGGTAACCGTTCGTTTGATATGATTGATAAGGGACTGCTCATCCCAGGTGCTTTCCTCCAGGAACGCGGACAAATCGTCTACTGCTTGAGCTACCAAAAAAAAGTCCTGTTCGATCTCCCTGGCAAGAGATGACGTTAGGTTTCGTGCGCTGTTCTCAGCCTCTTGCCTGATTAACTCTCTGGATCTGGTGTAATTGATTCCAAGGACTAGGGCCAGGACGAGGCAAGTACTGCCGAGAACCAACAGAGCGATTTTTACGGTGATGCTTTCGCGAAGAGATATCATTTCTGGAAACTACCTCTTTCCGACCCACCCCCAACACCGGTCCAAATTTTGAATGAATTTTCTGTCAGAAACCCTGTTGGTGCAGGAGGTCTGGACGGCTAGGAATCGATTCGCGGCATGCATAGGGCCATTTCATGTATACACCGGAATTAATGCGGCGGCTTTCCCAATTCGGGTGTCGTCGTGCCGGTGAGGGGTCGAGGGATGGTTGCCTGGAGCACGAAAAGGGCCCTTATTTCCTCCCACAGGTCCCGATAGAGGCAAACCCGTCGTCAGGTTGATGAACCAACCTGCTCTGTCGCTTTTTCTGAGCATGCCTAACGTCGTGGCTACCTGTCAACTAGAATCTTCGGAGTTACTTTCCAGCCAAGGATCCTTGGAAAATGGCCGTTGACGATTGATATTGTTCCAGCCATAACACCATACGCGAACGTTCCTGGTTTCGAATACCACAGCATATTCTCCGGAGGAATTTCGCGGAGGATCGTTCTGGGGTGCCTTGTCGTCGATGACTCAGTTAGCGGTTAGGACAGAACTTCGAAGGGCGACTCATTGTGTGGGACCCAGAAAAGAATTCTCTTGAGCAATCCCGATCTATGCCGCGACATTGCGGCATCAGGAACGGCGCTGCCAATTGAGAGGCTATAGGCTCCTCATTTCAAGATGGTCACGGAAGACGGGCTGACTAGACCCGTCCGATGGCTTTGTCCGAATTACTCTCCTGATGCGTCGGGAGAGTAATGCTTGGTTGGAATTCGCCGAATTCGACTCTTCAAGGCCAGATAATAGAGCCAAGAGTGGCGACTCGTGCCTCAGGAACCCTATTGCCGTCCTTGTCATGCTCTGATAAAGTCCGCGCCGAATCCAATCATGAGGAAGTGGAGCATGGCAAAGCGTCGCAAAGTCTGGATGTATTGCCCGCCAAAACCTAAGAAACCACAGGTGCCCGATGGGCTGAAAGCAGAGGTGTCCTCTAAGTCCAGGACGCTGATCGACGAGCATCTGAACCCCACACACGTAAAGCCCCCGCCCAAGAATCCTGAATTCAACTACCTAATCGACCTTTTCACCCTTTGGTACCAGAGCTATTTCTATTTCTGCGCCATTTACGCCTGTCCTCATCCCGA
>JBGSUA010000209.1:0-15131 GCA_041753575.1 Desulfatiglandaceae bacterium | reverse complement strand
TGCACAAACAATCGGTCAGTACAGCCCGGTGAAAACAGACTCAGATAGGGAAATCCTTCTGGGAAAACCTCCCCAAAATAGCCCTCTTTCGGTCAGTTTATTACCTTAAAAATTTGTCCAAATAACGGAGTAATCAACAGTGGAAGGCCTCGTTCAGGAACGTCGTGCCATGCAGAAGTTGCAAATCGAGAGTATGATCAGGCTTCAAAGAGTGAAGAAACTCCAGGGTTCTATTGAACATGGCATTCCCTGTCGCCTTGGTTGGCAGGGCTACGTACAAGCCCCGATGCCCGAAACGCCTCTGCAGTTCCAAATGGGCATAGAATGCCGCCTCTGTCTTCCCCTCGCCCATTGTAGCTTCTACCAAAATAACACAGGGCTCGGGCACATCACCCACGATCTCTGCGACGGCTAGTTGGAGAGGTCGGGGTGTAAGCTTACTAAAGACTTCGTTGAAAGACCGTTTTGAGGCTGAAAGCGGATTTCGTGCTTGCCAGCCGATGGCGTCCAAGGCACGCTCAGCTTGCACTCGCCGGTGTGCCCACCACGCCGGTAAATCGTCACAATCAAAAGGAGTGCCGAAGGTGAACCAATCCTCGTTGGAACCGATCCAGTCGGCAAAACTTGTGATGCCTGAAATAAGCATGAAATCCGGCCCGGAAAGTGTGGTCTTTGAGGGAGTGGAAGAAGGTTGGAATACATCGAGGACGGCGGTGAACAGATCGCGGCGGGCATTAATCCACCATTGGTCCATCACTTGGCGATTGCCCAACAGCTTATCGATGACTATCGGGTTGGCACGTTCTCCATGATGACAGCCGACGGCATCTGCCGCCAACTCTGCCATTTCAAAACGCCAGTTGTGCTCTTGTAACAAGTCTGTGAGTGCTATCTGGCTCACGTAGGCATGATTTACCGAAGTGTCTAATCCTGGTGGCCGCCGCATGCCTTTTTTCGACAACAATTCCTCTGCGCCTTCCCACTTAAACTGAAACCCAGGGCAAGTCTTGCCCAAATCATGACAGGCAATAAGTATAAGCAGCCATGCTCTGGCCAAATTCCAAGGAAGACCGAGGGCTTCTGCCATGCGTTGTCGTGTGGCCTCAGGCTCCCGCGCTAAAATGGCATCCGCGCTGGCAGCTACGTCCAGCAAATGGAGAATGAGAGGGTGCCACGCGACATTATCTCTTTTGCTCGTTTTAGCCCAGAGTATTTTCAATATGCTATCCATCACATACCCCGTAAAGCCTTCGCTGACCAGCCACGGCTGCTACATCCAGGCAGTGATAGGGCAGGAGATGGTAGCCAGGCCCTTCCTTTTCCGCCTTGCCCCAGTAGCGGTAATAGCTTGACAATGAGTCTGTCATTTTCTCATTAGCTCGATCCATACCCTTGCCACCATTCTGGCGTCGCCGACTGCGCGGTGTGGTTGCGTTTCTGCGGTCGTTATTCCGAACAGATGCCGGTACACAGTTCCCAGCTTATGATTCGGGAGTTGCGGATGGATCTTTCTGCTCATTTCCAGCGTGCAGAGGTATCTGTTATTCAAGCCCAGCCCCAAACGACCAAGTTCATGTTGGAGAAACCTGATGTCGAATTGAGCGTTGTGGGCCACCAGAATACTGTTTCCAATGAACTCCCGAAATCGTGGGAAGACCTCTTCAGGTTCCGGTTTGCCGACCAGCATCTCATTCGTTATTCCGTGTATTCGCTGAACCAGCTTAGGGATAGGTTTTCTTACAAAAACAAGGCTGTGAAATTCCGCAAGAGCGATCCCTGCCTCAATAACAACCGCCCCGACTTCTATAACTCTATCGCCATTTCCCGGGGACAAACCGGTTGTTTCGACATCCAAGATAACATGACGTTGCATTGGCATGTCCAAATTCACTTCCCCCAATACATTATATCATACCACACCCACTACCAAAAAAATAATTGCCTGGTAAGATGTTATTCATTGTTCTTTGTCTTGAAGAATATGATGCCGATACTCGGCTTGTCGTTTTGGTGCCGGATGAGGTCGTCCGCGGCAGAGAGATGGTCAAGTCTGTATCCAGGGGCGGGTGCCTGGCTGCCTTGGGCAGCAGCCTGGCTTCACATTCTCAAAACTTCAGCGGGGGGTATCCTGTGCGATGCGTGATGCGGCCTCTGCTTCGGAATTGAGCCTTTGCTCAAGAGCCATCACCCGGCTGCCGATTTCATTGAAGGCGCCTTCCCAGATCCTCATAAGCTCCTTTTTGACGGCATCGCCCGCTGCCCGGGCTTCGCCTGCCTGGTATCTTCTTGCCCTAATGTAGAACCTTAAACCCAGGAAAAGGCATATCAGGATATAAGCGCAAAGGGCGGCAAGCCCTGAGGCGCTGAAGAGGCTTTTCAGTGTTGAAAAAAGGGCGATGAAAAACGGGCCTGCCGCGGGCCTGGTAAAGAAGGCTTCCCAGGAGCCGCCGGATGCAAGGGCCGCCAGAAATAGCACAAAGGCCGCGAGATATATCAGTTTCTGAAAGGCTAAGAATATCCTTCTCCTCGAAGGCGGCCTTGGAGACAGTGCATCCCTCAGGATAGCGGTGAATCGCGTATTTATATCGGCCATAAGGCCCTTTCTATCTATATGCTCTGAAAGCCTTTCATCAAAACCCTTTGCAATCCCCTTAAGGGTCTTAAGACTGTTGTAGAGTCGGTTTTCGAGATACTCCACCTGCCTTTCAAGCGGCTGTAACGCATCCGAGATTTCCTTTGGAAGAAAAGAAGATGGCGTCCCCAATAGTGATACCTCTTTTTTTGATCCCAATAGGGCGAAGATCTTTCCCGGCCAGCCTGCGAGCGAAAGATCAGCCGATTCGGCTGCGGCCCGCCTTGCCGCAAGGTATCTTTCCGTGAGTTCTTCAACCGGAGCCGCGCCTGCTTCCATCCACTGGGAGATATCCCGGGCGGTCTCCTGCCGAAAGGCCTTGAGAGCTTCGGAAAGGAGTAAGATGCGGGCTGATCTTTCTTCTACGGCAGAGACGATTGCCGTGAGTTCTTCTTCAAGATTGGCGGCCTTTATCGCAAGGATCTGCTTTTCATCGCGCCTCCTAAACACAGCCCCTTTGAACGTCTGGAATTGGTTCCACCTGTCGCCCGGATCATTTGCATCCGGCTTGCGGGCCGAGACCGCTAATATGTAAGGCATTTCAATGCCGGAGCCGGAAAGGTGGCCGGATAAGACCTCCAGAAGGGCTTTAAGCCGGCTGCTTCCCTCTGCCTCCGAAACACCGTCAAAGAGCAGGTCTGCCTTGTTGAGGACAAAGATAAAATTGGTTTTCGATTTAAGGGTAGTTTTCAGAAGATCATAGAAGCGGGCGTCGCCGTATTTTTCGGGCGATACCACCCACACCACCATGTCCAGTTGCTCAAGGAAGACCGTAACCTGTTCCCTGTGTTCCTTTACTAGGCTGTCAAAGTCTGGCAGATCGCAAAGAAGAATCTCCTTGACAGCATCCGCATCGTGGAGGATCTCTTTGATCTTGAGCCCTCCTGCATGGGCATCCGGCAAGGGCGGCGAGGAGGAATGCCTGTAAACAAGCACCGAGTCCGTGTCGGGCCTCCTGTGACTGGTGTGGGCTATGGTTTCCCCGGCCAGGGAGTTCATGATGGTGGACTTGCCTACCCCTGTTCCTCCCACAAGCCCTATTGCGAGGGATCTTGATCCCAGCTCAGCAAGACGCCCCGCGATTGCGCGCGTCTTTTCAAGGAGGTGAAGCCTCTCGGACTCCTCCATCAGAAAAGAGCCTTGATCCTCAAGAAGCGTGATAAGGCGGGGGATCCTTGTTTCAAGAAGTCCTTTTTTGTTTCCCATTGCTAAGCCTTTTGCAAGAGTCTTTCTTCAAGCCTTTTTAAGACCTGCATCGTGTCCGGGGAAGGGGCGAGACGCTCCAGTGATTCGGCGTAACGCCGCCTTTGCTCCTCGACTATGGAAAGGAGCCCTTCTTTGTGGAGGCCGGCCAGCTCTCTCGCTATATTCCTTATCTCATGCGTTGCGAAAAGCTCCGTGGCTCCTTTGGTTACAAAAGGGGCCAGGGCCGATCCCAGGATGGCGTCCAAAACCGTAAAGCCTCCCCCAACGACTGTTTCAAGCGCAAGGATAAGCACGCCCCAGAGAATAGAGGTGGTGTATATCCCCCATTTCTTTACGCCCGGGAGTCCTTGAGAAAGCCTTGAGAAGGCCTCCTCAAGCCGGGAGAGAAGTCTTTCGTTCTGCCTTGAAATGAGCTCTTCCAGCTCTCTTTCATCGAGCCTCAGCCCTTCCACCCTCATTGCTCGATAAAGAGGAGCATCTTCATCTTTTGGGGAAAGGTCTCGCAGGACCGAACGGTTGAGTCCCTCTATGGTCTCACGGGCAGGCGCCGACGGGCCTTTCTTTTTCATCCTTGCGAGGATCTCATCCCGTGATCCGGTAACCCTGTCTTTAATAACACCAAGCATCTTCAAGGGGAAAAGGATTACTTCCCTTACGAGCTTCCTGGGCCGCGCAAGGAGATCATAGCGCTCAAAAAGGGCTCGGATCTGGGTATTGATGTACTGTCTGCTCTCGGAGGCAAATCGCTTCTCCTCGAGGGAGACAATAGCATCAGATGCCTTTGATGAAAGCTCCTGGAGTTTCTTATTCCATTCCTCCGATTCCTGCCGCTCCTGCGATAGAAGACGAATGACCTCTCCGAGCGCCTCAAGGGCCTTTCGACGGTTCAGCTCGCGCCTCTGAAGAAGCAGGGAAGAACCTGCCTCAGGGCGGGCTCTGTCAAGAAGAAAAGCCTTGAGGTCCCTCACTGCGTCCTGGTCTGACAATTCCCTGGCCGGATCGCCGGGAAGGTACGGCAGAAGCCCGATGACCAGACGCTCGGAGGGAACATCCTTGAGGCTCAGAACCTGGGAGACCTCATCAAGGGTGATATCCTCGGAGACCTTGTTTACGATAAGAAAGCAGGGTTTTTCCTCGGCGATCTCCCTTTTGAGGAGCTGGTAAGGGGCTTCGTCCGCGTATTTCTCCTGGCTGGTAATAAAGACCACCACGTCTGCCAGAAAGCTGAACCGTTCGGCGGTCATGCGGTTGTAGGGCTCCAGGCTGTCCACATCGGGGGTGTCAACCAGCACTAGGTGCCTCAAGTCATCGGATGAGTGCTGGACCGCCTGAAATATCCCGCGGCTTCCCTTAAGCGGCCCGGATACCTTGTCCAAAGGGATGAGGACAGGATCAATTAATGGGAGTGGAAAATCTTCTTCAATTTTTTCATCCTCATGGCAGTACCCTATGGCCCCGGATGTCTTTGGTCTTTCAACGCCCGAGGCGCTTAACTGCGCTCCGCACAGAGCGTTGAAGACGGATGATTTCCCTGTGCCGGTTCCTCCCAGAAGGACCGCCCAGACAGAGGATCGGCCCTCTTTGTAAACAATCACGGGAAGAAAATCAGTAAGCTTCCCGGCGAGGCCGGGGATCTCTCGGAAGCCCGGAGTAAGGCCCGGATAACGAAGCTCTCTTAAAGCTGAAAGGGCCGCAAGGATATCCTTCTTATCCAGTGGGACCTTTGATTTTTCCTTTGTCATTGCCTGTCATCCTTATTTGGCCATAGTCAACAAGGGCCCTAAGGGCCTTGACCGCCCTCTGGGGGCCCTGAAAGATCGGCATGCCCATTCTTATAGCATTTTTGATGAAGGGATCATCCATGCCCCTGTAAGTATAACCTATAACCGGCTTTCCGTACTCCTCTGAAAGACGGGCTGCCGCCTTGCTTTGGCCCATAAGAAGTTCCATCCCCTGGGTTGCTGTCATCTCCTCTGACCACCCCATCTGCCTCAGCGCCCGGCTTATTAGCTGAAAGGGCATGTGAAAATACATGAGGAAGCTGTCGCAGTCAGGATCTTTCAGAAGAATCCGGGGGATCTCATTGAAATAGTGCGTGGGGTCTCTGCTGTAGGTAATGTCAATGGGATTGTTCATGCTCCCGGTGTGAGGGAGAAGTTCAGCCAGGCCCCTGCGGGTATCCGCGGACAAGGTGGTGAGTTTTAGTCCCAGGCGGCCGCACGCATCCGCGGCCTCTGTGCCGGGGCCTCCTGAGTGGGTCTGAATCACTACCTTATCCCCGTGCGGGGGCGAAAACGTCCCCAATACCCACGCCATGTCAAATAATTCAGTAACGGATGAGGCGCTCAGTATCCCGCATTGCCTGAACATTGCCTGATAGATGGGGTCAGGACCGGCCATGGCCCCTGTATGAGATCTTCCGGCCTTCTTGCCCATATCTGATCCGCCCGCGTAATAGGCGACGATCGGCTTATGAGGCGCTATCTCCATTGCTTTTTCCATGAAGGCCCGACCGCGCCTTATGCCTTCTATGTAAAGGGTTATCACCCTGGTGTTGGGGCAGGCCGCCAGGTATTCCATGCAGTCAACAATATCAAGTGTAGCTTCGTTTCCCACGCTGAAACCGGTGCTGAAATTGAGGCCGAGCCTGTCCAGATAACTAAACATCTGGGTGATGAAGCTTCCGCTCTGGGATGCCATGCCGATGAAACCGGGTGATCCTTCATGCTCCATGAAGGTGGTGTTGAGTCTGTGATGGGTGTTGACCACCCCTATGCAGTTTGGCCCCAGAAACCGGATGCCGTATCTGTTTGCGACCTCAAGGAGTTCCTTCTCCCGGGCCGCCCCTTCTTCCCCCACCTCCCTGAAGCCTGCCGTGGCTATGATCGCGCTTTTTATGCCCTTCCTGCCGCATTCATCCAGTGTGGGGACCGCCAGCGCCGTTGGGATCACGAATACGGCAAGATCCGGAACAACGGGAAGATCCGATACGCTCCTGTATGCCTTCAGGCCTTGAACCTCCGTCTCCTTTGGATGAACCGGATAAATGATGCCTGCGTATCCCAGCGCAAGGACGGAGGCAAGGAGATTGCTTCCCATGGACGCTATATTGTTGGATGCGCCGAAAAAGACTATACTCTTTGGATTGGCGATTGGGAAAAGGGGACTTTCTTCTATAGATGTAAGCATATCAAACCTTTCTCAACTCGTTTTCAGCTTTAATTTCTCGCAGCGGAAGAGACAGTGCTAAGGCTTTATCTTTCAAAAGCCGGCATAATGACGGTCCATGCGGGAGGAAAGGATGTTAGGAGAAAGGCGCAACAGTGTCAAGCCTGACGGCTTTTCGACATGACGGCTTTGCAAGAATCCGTCTGCCGAGTTTCAGTCCTGATGGTTGCATCGCATCCCTGATTGTCTCCTTCCAATAATGAAGAGGTGATGCGCTCATGTTGACTGGTTGTTTCCAAAGATAAAACTGTTTGACGAAAAGCGATTGAATATGTGAAAAAGTACCGTAATGATTGTGCCAAGGTAGGCGCGGATGCCTAAGTCTTGCGAGGCACGCCTACCTACTTTAAAGGGGGGTGTTCCCATGCCGAGGATCTTATTATCACCGATTGTTTTGTGCCTGGTTCTTATGTTCTCTTTGTTTTCGCCTGTATCCCCGATGGCTGCGGATTTCTCAGGCCAGTGGCTGGGAGCTTGGGCTAGCTATGATACGGAGGATAGTTATTTAGGGGGTATTTCGGCTAATTTCCTGCAAACAGGAGGCACTCTCACCGGCACCCTTGCCATGACGGGTACGGACTGCGGAAATTTCACTGACCTCCCTTTATCCAACGGAGTTGTAGCGGACAACAACGTCAGCGCGGATGTTGCCGGCTACTGCGCTGATCCATACGTAGCAGCCGATATCACTGTTCATTTTGTCGGCACTCTGATTGGTGGGGTGATTTATGGTACGTACAACGCATACCTCACATCAACCATGGAAACTGTTGATTCGGGAACCTTTTCCATGACCCGCTCCTCCCTGGGGGTCATGGCGGATTTCACTGCCAACGTCACTAGCGGTGCAGCACCTCTGGCGGTCAACTTCACAAACATGTCTCAGGGTCAGTGCACTTCGTTTTACTGGAATTTCGGAGATGGAGGCACCAGCAATCAGGAAAACCCCTCCCATACCTATAACAGCCCCGGCACCTACACCGTCTCCCTTACGGTTTCAGGGAGCGAAGGCACGGACACTGAGACAAAGACCAACTACATCACCGTGGGGCAGCCGGCCCAGAAGCCGGCTGCTGATTTTGTAGGATCTCCCACAACTGACATGCCGCCCATGACGGTTGACTTCACAGATTTGTCCACAGGCCCGATCACATCCTGGTCATGGACCTTCGAGGAAGGCGAGCCTGGCACAAGCACACAGCAAAATCCCAGCAACATCCTATTCCTTCTGCCTGGCACCTATACTGTCACCCTCACAGTGACCGGCCCCGGAGGGAGTGACACCGAGACCAAGACGGGCTATATCACGGCCGATGATCCGCGACCTGTGGCGGATTTCAGCGCAGAGCCGACCTCGGGCCTGGCGCCCCTTTCGGTTCAGTTCACAGATAGTTCCACAGGAAATGTGACATCGAGGAGCTGGAGCTTCGGCGACGGCGGAACGAGCAACCTTCAAAACCCATCCTATGTTTACAACACCCCGGGCACCTACACGGTCAGCCTCACCGTCTCGGGGCCTGTTCCTTCGATTCCGCCGAGCAACGGGACAAAGACCCGGACCGACTACATCACAGTTGCCTATCCTCCGCCCGTGGCAAAGTTCACGGCAAGCCTATATCAAGGCGAGGCCCCGCTCCAGGTACAGTTCACTGACCAGTCAACAGGCCACATCACGAGCAGGACATGGGATTTCGGAGACGGAACACCGGGTTCGAGCGATCCGAGCCCGAACCATACCTACAATGCCACAGGCCTTTATCCCGTAACACTTCAGGTGACGGGTGACGGAGGTTCAAGCTCATCGGCCGGCTCGGTTTTCGTTTATGAGATCATGTACGTGAACAAGCAAGACGCAACCTGCGGGGGAAATAGCCCGTGCAGGACCACCCTTCAGAACGCTGTAAACGACTGCTCCCAGTACGCCCTCATCAAGGCCACCCAGGATACCTACGGAGAGAATTTGCAATTTTCTCCAGCACAGACGAAGGTTATCATGTTGCAGGGTGGATATGACGCAGGTTTTGCGAACAATGCCGGCTTTACCACCGCCAATCAATTGACCGTTGGAGGAAGCGGGACCTTGATTGCGGAAAAACTGCAATTCCAGGGCGGCGGCATAGCCGGTGCCTCGGCAGGCTCCGCTGACAGCGGTATGAGCGTGCTTGCCGGGTCCGAGGGCGGAAAGTTATCAACTGGCGCGGGAGATAAGATCGCTTCCGCTTTTGCTTCTGCAGGGTCTGGCGCCTACTGGAATGAAAAATCCATTGCAGGGGCAGCCACGACCGGAGGCTTGTCCGGGCAGGAGGCCCAGGATGCATTTCATGCTGCCGTTGCAAGGATCTATAGAGCTGCCGTGGGACGTGATCCTCATCCCGATGAAGTCTTAAGAACAGCAGATTACGCCCTGGGCATCTCCCTTGAATATGAAATTGATCTAGGATATGCCCTCTGGGACGTTGCCTCTTCCATCTTTTCATCAGAAGAGAGTTGTGTGGCAAAGGAATGCGTAAGTGGAAAGACGATCTCAACAATCTACATGGCCGTGCTTGGAAGAGAGCCCTCATCTGATGAAAAAGCCTACTGGCTCGCATCGCCTGCAGGCGTCAATTCCCTTCTCTATGCCCTCATAGGATCAGAAGAGTTCGTGAAGGAAAGCGCCGACTTTAAGGAGCTTGCTCCGGCGGATCATGACCGCAGCGTCCTCTGCGCGGCCTTTATCGCCCTCCTTGACAGGCTTCCCGCCCCCGAAGAGCTGGACTACTGGAGATCCTATCCCATTAATTATTTTATTGAAGCGCTCCTTGCTTCAAAAGAATACAGGAACAAGGCCCTGAGCGAGGAGGAAACCGCCCTGAGGATTATCCTTCTTGAGGAAGACGCGTACCTTCACACAAAGCGATAAGGAGCTTTTGTTTATTGCCTGAACCATGGCAGAAGATGAGGTTACAGTGGAACAGGTCTTTAACGAATGTTATTCATTAAATGGGAGAGGTAGAAGTTTGCCAAGGAAGAAGTTGAGAGCAGGGGAGAAGCTGAAGGCATTAAAAAACGGATAGGAGAATAATCGCCCGAAATAGAATTTTCTCTTGAGTTTTTTAAAGTTGTAGTTTAAGATGCTCATGATGAAATATGTAAAGCGAACAATTGAAAAGGAGATGCTTCGGGCCGCTAAGAGCTTCCCGGCGGTTATTCTAACCGGTCCAAGGAGGTCCGGGAAGACAACCCTTCTCGTTAACCTCTTCCCCAACTGCTCCTATCATTTGCTCGAGGACCCGGATGTGATCTCGCGGATTCGTTCAGACCCCCGGTCTTTCCTCGAAGAAATCAAGATACCAGCCATCCTTGATGAGGTTCAAAACACGCCTGAAATCCTTAACTATATCAGGGCGCAGATAGACCGCTCTCCCAGGAAGATGGGGCAGTGGTTTTTGACCGGTTCTCAGGACGCCCCTCTTATGCAGGGAGTCACAGAATCCATGGCCGGTAGGGGAGCCATTTTCAATCTTCTGCCGTTTTCTGTCTCTGAAAATCAGAAGGTTTCACTTATAAAGGGAGGCTTCCCTGAGGTGGTGGCAAGGCCCTCTACGGCGCGCATATGGTTTTCCTCTTACGTGCAGACCTATCTGGAGAGGGACGTTAGGGCTGTCAGCTCCATACGCGACCTGTCAACATTCCGGCGGTTTTTATCCATTCTGGCAAGCAGGTGCGGAAATATCCTCAATCGCACGGACATTGCGGCGCCACTTGGGGTTTCCGTGCCGACCATTTCCGAATGGCTGAGCATCCTTGAGATTACCGGGCAGATCATAATGGTGCCTCCTTATTTCGATAACTTTGGGAAGAGGCTTATTAAGTCCCCGAAGATCTATTTTGTGGATTCAGGCCTCTTGCTGCATTTGCTGGGGATCGGATCAGAGTTCATGCTGAATCGCTCTCCCTTTCTGGGGCCGGCTTTTGAGACCTTTGTGGCCTCAGAGATCTTGAAAACCCAGATTAATTCGGGCCGGCCAAAGGCCCTTTACTACTTTCGCGACCAGCAGGGTCTGGAGGTGGATTTCATTATACCTGAAGGAGATCGAGGTCTCCTGCTAGTGGAGGCAAAGGCCTCCAAGACGGTAAAACCGCAGATGGCGGATTCCCTGCTGCGGCTTTCAAATGCAGTTTCCAATTATGATGTCGATTGCGTAGTGTTACATCGCCCTTCAAAGGATGGGCCTGGTTTCTCAAGCCTCCGTCCGGGGGTAAAGGCATTGACGATAAAGGACTTTCTTGAGAGGCTTAGGAATAGTTTCTAGTTTTGGTGATGCTGTACTTCGTCATACCACGGTCACAAAAGGATCGCCCATGAAATTGCGGAAAGAGAAAAGGTGTAGTGGATGACGCCGGATGGATACCCCGATTCAGGATTACTGAAACTTGGGGCGGCCCCGGCCAGGGGCATGGAGAATGGCTTATGATGGATATCAGGATCAAGGTTGAGAATTATCTGCGGGAGCGTTTCGGACCAGAGACGCGGCTGACTTCCATGGGACGGCTGGGCGAGGGGGTACACGGCACGGCATACCTGCTGAAATTTAGTACCCCTCAGGGCCAAAACCGCTTGATCATGAAGACCCTTTTTCATTCCAGGTTTGGTCACGATCACTATTCGGACAGGGCTCAGGTCTTGCTTCTGGCCCAGGCGAACTTCAATGAAATGCCCAAGCATGTGAGGGCAACGGATGTGGTTGGAGAATCCCAGGACAGGCTCATCTCGGTTAAAGATGCGAGGGAATTTTACATCTTCATGGAGGAGGCCAGCGGGGTATCTTACTTCGAGGACCTGGAGGCGATCCTGAAGCGCGGACACCTCAACGACCTGGATAGGGAGAGGGCCAGAATGCTCGCGCGCTTTATAGCGGACGTGCACGTAAACCGGTATGTCGGCGAGGATGGAAAGACCCTTTACAGGCGCCGTATCCGTGATCTGATCGGCCATGGGGAGTGCATCATGGGGATAATTGATGCCTATGATGCCGTGGACTTCACCACGGACCAAGAACTCGTTGCCTACGCCGAAATCTGTCTGCAATGGTGGGGGAAGATCCGGGATAGAGGAGATCGGTTGTGCAGCGTCCACGGCGATTATCATCCTGGCAACATCCGGCTCCATGGCGATGATTTTGTCCTGCTGGACCGATCCAGAGGCACCTGGGGTGAGGCGGCAGACGATGTCTCCTGTTTGACCATGAATTATATCCATTACGCGGTAAAGGATAGCGGCACCTTTGCGGGACCCTTTGAAGAGTTGTTTGGAATCTTTTTGGAGACCTACCTCGAAAAGACCCATGACGAAGGATTCTTTGAGGTTACACAGCCGTTTTTTGCCTTCAGGGTATTGGTCATCGCCAATCCCAGGTTTTACCCGGATGACGGGACCGAGACCAAGCGAAAACTCATTGACTTCGGGTTTTCGGTCCTCAAGACAAGTAGATTCGAACCGGAGAAAATTGCCGATTATCTGGAGAGGAAATGAGCTTTTGCCTGTGGCTGACAGGGCTGCCGGGATCCGGCAAGAGCACCGTCCTGAAAGAGCTTGTGGCGATGCTCGCATCCTCGTGCATTAGCGCCGTCTGTCTGAGCCTGGATCATATTCGAAAAGTTATCACGCCTGAGCCGAGATATACTGAGGAGGAACGTTCAATCGTATACCGTTCCCTGGCGCTGATGGCCAAACTGCTGGTTATGGAGGGCGGGAAAAACGTGATCATTGACGCAACAGCTAATCGCAGAGAATACCGGGATCTCGCAAGAGTTCTGATCCCCGAGTTTGCAGAAATCTATATCCGGTGCCCTCTTGAGACTTGCGAGAAGCGTGAGGAAATGCGCCGGGGCCAGCCTGTGGAAAACGACCTGTACAAGCGGGCACTGGATGGAACTTTGAAGGGTAGGCTTCCCGGCGTTTCTGCTCCTTATGAGGAGCCGGAACATCCGGAAGTAGTGGTACGATCGGACCTGTTATCTCCCCAGGAATCCGCAAAAAGGATCATGGCCTATATCCAGTCCAGGTGGCCGAGGCAGACTCAGGAAAAGGAAAAGACATGCTAAAGACGGCTATCGAGGCGGCGCTGGGGGCAGGCCGGATTATTGCCGATCGTTACCCTGGCGGGCGCAGCATCACCGTGAAGGGCTTTCGGGATCTGGCAACCGATGCAGACATCGCAGCGGAATCCTTCATCATGGAGCTGATTCAGGCCCGGTTTCCCGATCATGCAATTCTCTCGGAGGAGGCTGGGGGGGGCGCGATCGGAAGCGGATATGCATGGGTCGTGGATCCCTTGGACGGGACTACGAACTACGCCCACCATCACCCTGTATTTGCCGTGTCCATAGGTGTTCTGGAGAGCGGGAACCCGCTGCTGGGGGTCATCCATGATCCATTGCGCGGTCATACCTTTGTAGCCCAAAGGGGAGGTGGGGCCAGGCTCAATAATGTCCCCCTTCGAGTAAGCCGGACGGCGGCGCCTGATAATGCTATGATAGGGCTGGACTGGGGACACGCGAATGAAGCGCGCGAGCGGATGCTGGGTTATCTGGGCAATATCATTTCGCATTGCGGAACATTGCGGGTTCTGGGCTCGGCCGCACTGGCGCTTGCCCATGTGGCGGCCGGATGGATGGACGCCTATTTTCAGACAGGATTGAAGCCATGGGACGTGGCAGCCGGCGTGCTCCTTGTTCAGGAGGCAGGCGGGCGATGCACCACGCTGCAAGGCGAGCCGTACAGGATTCAAATACCAGGCTGCGTGGCAACCAACGGCCTGATTCACAGCGAATTGCTACGGTTCTTGGACGGATGACCCTTCCCCTAGTCCCTCAAGGACTTTTGTAAATATTAGGGGGCTTTTCTGTTGCCCGGCTGACTACCATGCCATGGTGGGAACAACAATAAACGCAGTGGTCTATGAGTAAGGAGAGAGAAATACTTTGAAATTGCTTGATGATCTGATTTCGACTCTTGACTTGGACGCTTTAGTGAAAGACATACGCCAGGGGGCAAACTTCAGGCAGATCAAGGGCACGGCAAAGCTTACCATGACCAGGTCATGACTGTATGTTTATAAGAAAGATAGGTGAGATTCTATCCCGAAATATCCTCGGAGGAGGCTATTAAAATGAGAAAAGACAATAAAATAGTAGAGGAATCTAAATCTATTGATAAGGGACTGGCCTTCTATAAGTTCGTTGTGGATAGCGTTCCGTCAGGTGTCATAACTGTGGACAGGGATCGCAGAATCACCGGCTTCAACCCCTGGGCTGAGCACATCACGGGTTATACGGCTCAGGAGGCCATGGGAAGATACTGCGGCGATGTTCTTCAGGGCGGCATGTGCAAAACTAATTGCCCCTTGAAAATAGCCTTGACCAGCAAGAAACCCATGTCTCTGCTAGAATCTACAATAAGGACCAAGGCAGGGGAATCTCTCCCTGTAAGGATGAATGTCGCCGCTTTGTTCGATGAGGCTGGGGTTCTGGTGGGAGGGGTTGAATCTCTTTACGATATATCAGCCCTTAAGGCGCTGGAACGGGAGAGAAACAACTTAATATCCGCCCTTGCCCACGATATGAAATCATCTTTGACCATAATAGGAGGCTTTGTGCTGAGACTACTGCATAAGGCTGACACGATTGATTATCAGAAAGAGCAAAGGTACCTCGAAATAATCAGGGACGAGTCTGGGAAGCTAGACACTCTGATCGCAAATTTTCTGGAGTTTGCCCGGATACAGACAGGGCGTTTGAAGCTGAACTTGAGTGCCACATCCCTGGACAAGGAACTCATTGAATTGTGCGAAGCCTATGAGCCAAAGATTTCAAGCTCCGGGTTAACCCTGCAACTAAAAAATGAAATGGTCCTGGCCCCCATCAACGGCGATGCCAGGCAGTTGAGAAGGGTATTCACAAACCTGCTTGACAACGCGATCAAATTTTCCAATAAGGGCGGAGCCATAACCGTCATCACGGGGATTTCGGAGGATACGGTTTTAATCAAGGTCCAAGACCAGGGAATTGGCATCCCCCAAGA
>JBGSUA010000208.1:0-7054 GCA_041753575.1 Desulfatiglandaceae bacterium | reverse complement strand
TCTAACTCTCCTGATGCGAAGGATTGCCCTGAGTTGGGAGAGGAGAGGCGGGAGGAAGTCTTATGGAAGAACTAAAGCACGCCGAAAAGGAATTGATTACCAGAGAAAATATTTCAGAGAAGAAGACTTACCGGAAGCCTGCGATGGTGATATATAATAATTTGAGTGAGGTTACAGGAGGGGGCCCTTCTAATCCAGTTTAATTGGCAGGCATGGCCTAATTTCTTTCCTGCCGGTAATAATAGGCAAAAGTGCTGTCTGCAAACGAATGACCTAATGCGGGAAAAACCCAATTGGCCTTTGACGTATCAACCCCGTTTAGAAATTCATTAGCGAAAATTGCATCTAAATCTGCAAATGTGAAGGGCGTGCCCTAAGATGGGAGAGGAGGATGCCGGCAGCGACTGAGACGTTGAGGGAGGAGACCCTGCCTCGGACGGGGATGGAGACGAGTGTGTCGCATCTTTTTCTAACGGCTTGGGTCAGCCCCTTTTCCTCGTTTCCAAGGACAAGGACGGTATCGCGATCCCAGTCAAAATCGTATATGGACGTCCCGGCCTCTCCGGCGGCGCCTATAATCCAGAATCCTTTATCCTTTAGATAATTGAGGCTTCTTTCAAGATTAACGACCAAGGCGACGGGCAGATGAATGCATCCGCCCGAAGAGCGCCTGAAAACCAGGGGGGTGACAGAGGCTGAGCGATCCTTGGGGATTATTAGGCCCTGGGCTCCAAAAAATGCGGCGGTCCTTATGATTGCCCCCAGGTTTCCCTCATCCGTTATGTGGTCGGCGGCAATAATGATTCGTCTGCCATATTCGCCGCGTCCCTTTACTGCAATGTCTTCAAGTTCCTCGTACCTGAACTCGCGAACAAAAGCGGCAAATCCCTGGTGATTGACTTCAGCAAGCGGGATGTCAAAATCCTTCATCTCCCTTGTGAGAACCGGGACCCCCTTTTCCTTTGAAAGCGCTTGGATCTCCTTATCTCTGGGAGAGCCCCTTCCAGCTTCAGTCCATATCTCCTCTATCCGGAGAAGGCCTTGCAGAAGGGCCTCCTTCACCGCATGATAGCCGGCTATGACAAAAGGCCCTTTGCCCGCTCTTGGGGGCATATCAACTCTTTGTTTTCTCCGGATCATTAATTGAGATGCCTGGAAAAAGCTCCCGCACAAAAGGGATCATTTTTTCTGAGCGGCATCTCTCGGACAGAATTATAGCGGAAACATCCGAGGCCGCGGCTTCAAGACCATCGTTTATCACGACGTAATCGTAAGAAAAGCAGTTAGCCATCTCGACAAGGGCCATTGAAAGCCTTTTTTCAATGGCCTGAGGGCTGTCAGATCCGCGCTTGTAAAGCCTTTCCCTTAAGACATCGAGAGACGGCGGAAGCACATAGATCAGTCGGGCGGCCCCGTATCTTTCCCGGATACTGAAGGCACCCCTGTGATCCACATCCATAACGATATCAAGTCCTTTTTCAAGCTGAGGCTCCACAGAAGAGCGGGATGTGCCGTAAAGTGAGCCGTAGATCTCAGCTGTTTCAAGAAAAACCCCATCTCTGTCCATTTCTTCAAAAACTCCACGGGTCACAAAATAATATTCCTTTCCGTCCTCTTCCCTCCCCCTGGGTTTCCTTGTCGTATGGGAGATGGAATAGCCCAGACCAGCCAGAGTTTTCCTTACCATCGCCAGTATGGTTGATTTCCCCGAGCCGGACGGACCGGACACAACGAAAAGACTCCCTCCCATCTTCTAAATATCCAGCTCCTTTTCAGGCACCGTCATCTCGACACCGAATCTCTGCGCGATAGTTTCAGCCTGCACAGCGGAGAGTATAACATGGTTGCTGTCTGTTATTATGACCGATCGGGTGCGTCTTCCCTGGGTCGCGTCTATCAGCCGCTTTTCTTCCCTGGCCTCATCCCTCATTCTTTTTACCGGCGCAGCATTTGGTGAGACTATCGCCACAACCCTTCTGGATACAACGGAATTTCCGAAACCTACGTTAACAAGCCTTGGACTCATTGTCTCCTCTCCTATTCGATGTTTTGGACCTGTTCACGAATCTTCTCGATCTCTGCCTTGACCTCGACAATGGCCTTTGAAACCTGAGCGTCAGAGGCCTTCACCCCCAAGGTATTAATCTCCCTGTGGAGTTCCTGAAGCAAGAAATCAAGTCTGCGTCCCACCGGCTCATCCATGGCCAGGTAGTCTCTGAACTGCATCAGGTGACTACGCGCCCGGACGATCTCCTCACTCACATCCATCCTATCCACCATAATGGCCGCTTCCTGGGCTACCCTCTGAGGGTCAAGGGAAGTATCCTTAAGAAGCCTCTCAAGATTCTCCCTGAATCTCCTTAGAGTAACGTCCACCGCGCCCGAAGTCCTGGCCTTAATTTGATCAACAGCCTCTTCCACGATCGAAAGCCTATCCAGAAGATCCGTTTCAAGTCTTTTGCCCTCTGAGTCTCTCATGGAATCAAGACCGTCCAGGGCCTCTTTGAGCGCCTCCGTAAGATCACTTTTGGTCTTTTCGAGATTGGGCTCCATCGGCTTTGCGACTAGCACGTCTTTAAGTCCCATAAGAGTGGCAAGATCAAAGCTCTCTACGATACCCAACTCCTCTCTGAGTTTGTTGAGCGCCCTTACGTAAGATCTCAAAAGCCCCAAGTTGACGTCTATCTCACAGGAGGCATCCTGGCCGTTTCCAGCCATAGAAACAGACAGCTCTATCCTGCCCCTTGCCATCCTTGATGCCACAAGTCCTTTAACGTCCTCTTCATATATCTGAAGGGCTCTGGGCATGCGCATCACCATATCGCGGTATCTGTGGTTTATGGATCTGATCTCCACGGTTACCGCCTGACCTCCCTCGCCTGACGCACCCCTCCCGAAACCTGTCATGCTCCTAATCAATAGCCATTCTCCTTATATGTTCCATATATCGGGTCCTCACTGCGTTGAAGAGCTCAATAATCGCATCGTCCCCATAGTCCGGATATGTCCAGGGAAGAGGTCTGAAGGAGCCGGACTGGTAGATGAGGGTAAGATCCGCATATATTCCCCTCCTGAGATATACCCTGTGTGTGTAGTTTTTGCCTGTCGCAAGTATAAGCCTTTCGGCAGAAATACAGCCCGGGTCAATGTTTATCGTCCTTCGGCCGGAGACACAAAGGCCCTTTTCATAAGCGTTTGTCTTTATCTTTATCTCGGCAATTTCTTCAAAGGCAATGAGACGTTCAAAAGATACGAACCGCCTCAAAAGAGGGCCGCCCATCTCCTTTTCATAATACCTGGTCTTGTCAAACGGTATCTCATCGCTCATCCAGTCAAAAGGGCCGAACAGAGACTCAAGATATGAACAGGCCTTTTCAATCAGCCCACTGTCCGCAGAAAAAAGGCTTGCGACAAGCTTGACCGGAAGAGGCTCTCTGGGTTCGCTCAATTTTCACTTACCCTTTGGATATTATCGCATAAGACGGCAGTGGGCACCCATTCCATGGCATGGCACCTCCCGCTACAGCTCGGACAGCGACGCGGCGATGGCCTTTTTAAGTTCATCGCTCTTCACGGTGGTGGTCCCCACCTCGCCCACAACTATCCCTGCCGCAAAGTTGGATATTATGGCAGACGATCTGAGATCAAGTCCCTTGGCAAGTCCCAGACTGAAGGCGGCTATGGCAGTATCCCCTGCCCCTGTAACGTCGAAAACCTTCTTGGCAACTGTCGGCACATGGGTTACACGGCCCTTCTTTTCGAAAAGGGTCATGCCTTCCCTGCCCTGGGTAATAAGGACCGCCGAACACCTCAGATCGCGAAGCATCTTCCTTCCCGCCCTTACAAGCCCCTCTTCATCGCCCACGCTGAAGCCACAGAAGGCCGCAGTTTCATGATGATTAGGAGTTATCACGCGTACGCCTTTATAGAATGGAAAATTCGGAGGTTTGGGATCAACCGCTATGGGAATCTTTCTTCCCTTTGTAAGGTCAAGGAGTTCAGCCATCAGGGCGGATGAAACCACCCCCTTTCCATAATCGGATACGACTATGGCATCAAGCTCTGATAGACGTTTCTTGACTGTCCTCAAAATAGCCCTGCGGGAGACTTCTCCAATCTGACATCGGACCTCACGGTCATATCTTACGACCTGCTGATTCTGGGCCACTATCCTGGTCTTCTTCGTGGTCACCCTGTCCGGCTCAAGAACAATGCCCTCGGTCGTGATACCGATCTGCCTGAGCCTTTCCATGACCGCCTTTCCCTCTTCATCCTCGCCCACTACCCCGCACAGAACAGGTCTTGCCCCCAGGCTCACCATGTTGTTTACCACATTGGCAGCCCCTCCAAGCATGATAGTTTCGTTTTTCACATCCACCACCGGAACCGGGGCCTCAGGAGAGATGCGGGATACCTCCCCCCATACATATTCATCCAGGATGATATCACCAACCACCGCTACCACAGCCGTGGAAAAGGCGTCAATGTGCTCTATCAATGAGAGTCTCTCTGATTGTGTGGTTCCAATCATGTAGTTTTTTGTTTCTGCTCCCGACTCAATCAGACCCGCGCCCGTGCGGGCAGAACGACCTCAAAAGGACTCATACCGAGGGGCCGACTGGCTTAACGCTGATTTTATAGCACCTGTTGGCTTCTATTGTCCACAGCTTTCAAATGGTGCAAGGATACCCAGGCTGCTCGCCGAACCTTTCCTGACCCAAGACTTTTGGCCCTGCGATCTCCTCGCCATAGACCTGAGCGGCGTGCGCCAAGGAAGCACGATCCTGTTGAAATTGGGCTTTACCATTGACACTCATTCATGGCGCGCATATAGTTTTTGACCAAATTAGCTTGTTTCCTATCCGGAAGGTTGACCCTCAAGCAAAGGGTTATTCCATAAACAGGGTCTCAAAGACCCTACAGATCAAAGGAGGGCGAAATGTCTAAACGGATCTTACTTTTCTTCCTGGCAGTTTCCTTTCTTTTTTCAACCATGGCCATGGCCCAGACCCAGCAGACGGCGACGCCTCCCCTGGCAAAGCCCTCTGTAAAGTCCGAGGCAGGATCACCTCCCGGCTATATACTTCCCGATATGTCCGCCAAGGTAAAGACAGCCATAGAGAAATCCTTCAAGTCGGGGCAGTTCGCGGCAAAAACAAAGGAAGTAATCAAGACAGATCAGAAGCCTGGTTATCTCGGCATCCCGGGGGCCCCTTCTCCAAGCCTTATCCTGGGCTTTCTCTGGGCCGTATGGGTGGGCTGGATATTCTCAACTGTCGGGGCCTTCGGCGGGATAATGGCGGGAGTAGGCCACATAAGCATATTCGGCCTCGGGCAGTATGCCTCAAGCTTTGGAAAGGATCATCCCCTCAACAAGCTCACCACTGACTCAATAAGGGTTGGAAACCAGTGGCTGGTCGGGCTGAGCGCGATCATCTCCAGTTTCAACTACTACAAGATGGGGCGTCTGGTGCTGCCCCTCGGGATGTGCCTCGCAATAGGATCGGTTGTCGGAGCATGGCTCATCCCGGATCTCACCGCAGGGAAAGTAAACCTCAAGGCCTATATCGGTTACTTCGGGATTGTGGTGCTTGCGGTGGGATTTGTGCTTCTCAAGGAGACGCTCCCTTCAGGCCAGGCAAAGAAGAAAAAGGCCAAGGAGGCAGCGGCCGCGTTTGAAAAGCAGATCAAGCAGGGAAGTAAGACCTCAGAGGGAGTCAAGATCGTCGAAGGCAAGTGGGGTCTTATGCTTGTAGCCGCCGCCGCGGTCGTCGTCAGCGCCCTGTGGAACTCCCTTGTTCCTGGCTTCAAATGGGTGGCCTATGTGCTTGCCTTTGGTGGACTGGTGCTGAGCTTTTTCCTTGGAACCACGCGTTTTTCATTTTACGGAGTCGAGTTTGAGTACAAGTCATACCTTCCCGTTATAGGCGGTCTGATCATATCTGCCATATCGGCCTTCATAGGCGTCGGAGGAGGATTTCTCTATGTGCCTTATCTTACATCCGTGGCCGGGCTCCCAATGCACATAGTGGCTGGAACAAGCGCCCTGGCAGTGCTGGTAAGCATGATATCCTCCATATTCGCCTATATGGTAAGCAAGGGGGTTGTGGTCCAGTGGAGCTTTATCCTTTCGGAACTTGTAGGTATTTTTGTAGGCTCCATTATAGGCCCTCGCACATCCAAATACATATCAGACAAATGGCTTAAGAGGATCTTCATAGTGCTTGCGGCCTATGTTGGAATCGGATACATCCTGCGCGGGTTCGCCGGCATAAGGATACCGGGGATCTGATTTGAACCTGGTTGACTCCATCCTGGTTTTTCTTGATCCGGCCTTGGTGGGGCCGTATCGCTGGATCGAATCATGGAGCGGACATCCCATGGCAGCGTGGTGGGCTGGCACATTCGTGCTCGCCCTTTGGGCTGTGGCACTGGGGCACGGCACAGTCTATTTGGCCCGAGCCATAAATGGATCTCTGCTTGAGCGATCCTCTTTTGAGGCCCGCGAGTTCTCGAATAAGTCCATGGATGCATTGAGGTCCGGTGACAAGGAGGCCTATAAGGCTATAAACTCTTTGGCAAACGACTCCTTCGGAAAGTCCTTTTTCCAGCAGGTGGCAGTGTCTGCCGGCTCCCTGTGGCCTGCATTTCTTGGCGCGGCCTGGCTGGAAGCCCGGTTTGGAGAAATAAGATTCGCAGTGCCCTGGACGGAAAACGGCCTCAACTTTGTTCCGCCCTACCTCATCTGCTACATAGCCGCCCGCATCATTTGGGGAAGGGCGAAACGGGCCTTTGGGGCTAACGGTCATGCCCCGGTAGTGCATAACGAAAGATGAAAATGCCGCATGTCATTCCGGACTCGATCCGGAATCCAGGTCGTCATTCCGGCGCAGGCCGGAACAAGGACTGGATAGCGGCCTACGCAGCTATGACTATCAATTTTCATATAAACTCTATGTCCTTCATATAAAAATGCGCTGAGCCCATAGACCAACCCCACCTCGAAAGGGGGAGGAACAGAACGTGGTTGGATAGCAATAATCAATCCGGTGAG
>JBGSUA010000207.1:0-5368 GCA_041753575.1 Desulfatiglandaceae bacterium | reverse complement strand
TGCACAAACAATCGGTCAGTACAGCCCGGTGAAAACAGACTCAGATAGGGAAATCCTTCTGGGAAAACCTCCCCAAAATAGCCCTCTTTCGGTCAGTTTATTACCTTAAAATTCTGTCCGAATAACGGAGTAATCAACATCATGCCTCAAGATGACCAACAGCGGAGATGGCTCGATAATCGTGGTGGATGAGGCGGACAATATCCTAAATACCCTGGGATCATTTTTTTCCCGGGGGGAGACTCAGGACAAGGGCTGGCTCAATCAGATGCTTGAAGAACTGGGAAGCAGGATCATCTGGATAACCAATCACATAAGGGAAATTGAAGAATCCGTCCTGAGGAGATTTGCCTTCAGCCTTAACTTCAAACCCCTTGCGACAAAACAAAGAGAGCTTATGTGGAGCAACATCGCGCGTAAGAACAAGGTTGAATCAAGCTTCAAGGCTCAAGACCTGAAAGAGCTTTCCTCCCGCTACAGCTTAAGCGCGGGGGCGGTTGATCTTGCCTTTAGAGCGGCATTTTGCGCGGGGAAGACCAGGGGAAGGGAACTCCACGAGGCGATAGGGCTCAGTCTTGACGCCCATGAGATGCTCATAAACGGCGGAGAGATACCCCAAAGACCTCCAAGGTTTGAGAGGTTCTATTCCCTTGAGGGCCTTTCAATGGAGGGAGACCCTGAAGTTGTTCTATCCCGCCTTGAGGGCTTTGACCGGTTTCTTAGAAAGGAAGAGGCCCCGGAGGGAGCCCGAATGACGCTTCTTTTCTACGGCCCCCCCCGGAAGCGGAAAGACAGAACTTGGCCGCTACATAGCACAGAGGCTTGATAGAGACCTTGTCATCAAAGGCCCGAGCGATATCCTTGGCCCGTATGTTGGTCAATCTGAAGCCAACATCAAGATGGCCTTCGAGGAGGCAAAAAGAAACGATGCCATACTCATGATTGATGAGGTGGATACCTTCCTCTACAGCCGTGACCGGGCGCAGCGATCCTGGGAGATGAGTCTCACAAATGAGTTTCTGACCCGGATGGAAAAATTCAGAGGCATTCTTCTCTGCACCACAAACAGGCTCGATGGCCTTGATTACGCATCGCTAAGAAGATTCCACCATAAGATCGGATTTAAGTATCTTAGCCCTGAAGGAAAGATAGTCTTCTACAGGAAGATGTTTTCGGATCTTGTTCCAGGACCACTCAATCCTGAAGAGGCAGAGCTTCTCAAGAAGGTTTCAGATATCACACCGGGGGATTTCAAGGCAGTGCGGGAGGCTTTTAAATACCACGAGGGTGAGCTTGGGCACTCATTTCTCATTCAGGCCCTTGAGCAGGAGTCAAGGCTAAAGGCATTCAATACCGGAAGGAAGGGGACCCCGGGATTCTGATGGGCAACTCAACGGGTGATCATGTCCAGGCGGTTTCACAGGGTTCTCCATGTGCAGTTAATACGGACAGGGGCTTTTCAAGCGGAGGAATAGGACGATTGGACAGGCGCACTTTCATAAAGGCTGTGGTTATGACAGTTCCGTCCCTTTTCATAAGGCCCCTGCCTGTGCTTGGTGCTATTGGGAGGATAGGAGCAAGTAAGTTTTCCTCTCCGGAATTTGTGATCTTCTTTATCGGTGATTACGGAAAGGCATTATCCGGAACCTTCAGGGAGCTGAAGGCAGAATACCCTGTGATCAGAAGGTGCGATCACATCGGGATGGATGTGAACTCGGATGACGGCTTTGTTGAGTTAGAAACCTCTGGTCAGGCAATGGAGGCTTTATCAAAGCTCTCAGGCGCAAAGCTTGCGGTGTTTGTGGTAGACATGGCAATGGCGGAAGACCTTGCACTTGCGCGGTTTCTGGCAGGGGCTCTTAAGGCCGGGGAGAGCCGCTTTATTGCCATAAGTCCTGGAAGAATAGGCATTGAAGAAAACTGTCCTTTTGATCTGGTTTTTGAGACTCAGACCCCCGAAGGTGATGCGGCTCTCTCATTTCTCCTTACCCTCCACAACACGTATCTTGGCTGCGGCGGAATGGGGAGCATCATGTGCCTCAAATACTTTCTGGACTATTTTCTGGTAGTGATGCGTTTCAGGTACGGGAGGGTTGTAACAGCTATCAGGACGAGGGTGGAAGGGGAGGAAGGAAGGCTTCGTGCCAATATGGCAAGGGTGATTGAAGGTTTTCTTGAACTTTCTCAAGGCATATCAGCCAGTCCGGTCTGCGCAATTATTGAAACGCCTTTCCGGGGAGTTGATTCCTTAATGGTACATGACGTGGCGAGCGAAGAACTGATGAGGCATTTCCCCGAGTGCACGGGCTGTCTGGTTCATCCTGGGCTGAAGGAGACTACTATAAAGATGACCCTTGTGCAGTGGGTAGGATAAGAGATGGAAGAAGATTTTCTGAGGGTTAGCCAAGAAAAATGATACCTCTGATATGCGGCACGGATTTCTGTAGATGAGGATTTGAGTTTCAGAGGGCATTTTTAACAGAGTGTCAGGAGCTCGAAAGATGTGCACAAAATTTGGACTCAGATGGAGATCCTCTTCATCATCAAATGGTATGACGACCTACTCGGTATCGAAGCTGCCGCACTTAGCGCACCGGTCATAGATCTCACGCTTGAATCGGTGCCCGCAGACCCGGCATTTCATCTTCTTCTTGTCACTCCCGGCAATCTCATCCTGGGCGTCGTCGCTCAGGAACAGGTAGGCGCTGGCCGGGTTAGAAATATCCATCGGATCGGGCCCTCCAACAGGATCTATCCCAGACATGCTACTATCGCGGTGAGCATCGTTGGCAATACCCCTAAAGTCATTATCAAATTCGTCGTCCCAGTCCATCGGACACCCCCTTGATTTCCCGAAAAGGTTCTTATAGTTGGAGAGTTGTTGTTATGCAATTCAATAAATTTTCGATTCTGGCGGTCTTACCGCCTCTAAAGGTAGCCATATATGGAAACGTCCTTCGACCAAAGTTATGATGTCATTTCTCTTTCCTTAAAGACAATCCCATCTCACAGCATCTTTGTCGCGCAGTTCTCCGCACTTGGTTCTTATCAATTCATTTGTCCAGGTTTTATCATCATATCATTATGTTGAGCTTATCAGTTAGCATTCCGATTCCATTTCTGAGATGTGATCATATCAGACAGGTTTGTCAGATACGGTCAAAACTGAAAAGCTTTTTTGACTTTCTTTCATTTTCTTGTTCTCGGATTGAGATCTTTTTATCAGATGAGTTCTGCAAGGATGGAATGATGGCCTAATCTACCGGTTTGGCTTTGCCTCCATTGATGGCTTTGATATAGAGGGCGTTAACGATGACAAATGGGGACATTCTCCCTGGCACAGAGTTCAGCTATCCAGTGCCAGGTGAACATGCACTCGAGATCTACGACAATTTCTTCCCTGAAGGGCTCTACAGCATTGAGAAGGACCTCGGAGTCGGTTTGAATGTTTCGGTGCAAGCTGATCTCTCCCGTTTGATCCAGGATACAGAGATACATTTTTCTGGCATGAAGATCGATTAAGCAATAAAATTTGTGATGTTTGGTGTAGAATCTTATACGGCTTCCTCCTTTGGTTTGAAGTGGGATTTTATCAAAAGGCGTTTTATCATGCCTCGGGAGGAGGCCTTAAACAGTATCAACTGCTACAACCTGACAGTTTTACGCGCAGCAGGTTAAGCAAATGTTGGGTGTGATCGACGAAAAATTCCGGTCATAAGTGCAAGAATATGGTATAATTTGAGACATGAAAATCGAATGGGGTCCGAAAAAGGCAAAATCCAATTTTGAGAAACACGGAGTCTCGTTTGAGGAGGCAGCAACCGCCTTAAGTGACCCCATGGCTGCGACCGGCGCTGATCCCGATCACTCATTATCTGAAGAGCGGTATGTTACCTTTGGCGTTTCAGAAAAAGGTCGGCTTGTAGTGGTGTCTCACACCGAGAAAGATCAAACAATTCGAATCATAAGCGCCCGCAAAGCGAGCAAAGGAGAACGAAAACTCTATGAAGAAGGATAAAAAACCTGACAAAGACGAATTACGGGCGGAGTATAAACGTTCCGATTTTCCCGGCGGCCTTGTGCGGGGTAAGTACGCAAAGCGAATGAAAGAATCCTCTAATGTCATTGTCCTGAGACCGGAAGTTGCTGAAGCCTTCCCCAACGAGGAGGCGGTTAATCATGCCCTTCTCTCTCTTATTGATATAGCTCATAAAACAACACGCCCAAGACCTTCCACCGGATCGCCCAAGAAACGGGCTTCCCGGTGAACTTATCATTAAAGTGCTTATGAGCATGTTCACATCACTGAAGGCTCAGGCATGACTACACCGCCGCTGTCGTCGCCACCGTCATGCACGCCGCCAACGTGGTGCTGCAACCTTCACAGCACGAGGGGATTCCCTTCCCTGCAGAAAGGCGTGTCGCGCCGACGGGCTTTCACAACAAGGCGCTGTCCTGGCCCGTGCTCATCCATATTCATGTCAACGAATACGCTTTGGGCGCGATATAGATGGCACACACCATGGTTGCCCGAGCGTCAACACGCTGCTCGCCGTATCTGCGAAGCACTGTGATGCCCAACCTCTTATTCCACCGGACCTGCGCGAAAAGCCGCGCAGGTCCGGTGAATTCAAACCGTTAAATTTCACAAAACGGAGTTGACAAAAAAGCACTTATGCATACAATGTAATACATTAATGACAGGAGGTGTGCCATGAGCACAGCGATATCAGTGCGGCTTCCCAAGAATCTTGCCAGCCAACTAGATAGCATAGCCAAAGAAACCGAGCGACCTCGATCTTTCATCATTCAGAAAGCCTTGGAGTCCTATATCGAGGATTTTGCGGATCTCCAGATTGCCCTTGACCGACTCCACGACAAGGGTGATGAGGTTATTTCAGCCAAAGAGATGAGGAAATCTATTGGCCTATAACATTATCTACAAGAAGTCGGTACGCCGCGACCTCAAGAAGCTATCGAAGCCCGAGGCAAACCGAATCCTCGATCTCATTGAGAAGGAACTGATCAAGCAGCCTGAATCCAATCCTGTACTCAAGGGGCAGTTTACCGGTCTTCGCAAGTACCGCATCGGTGACTACAGGGTGATCTACGCCCTGTTAGATCTTGATATTCTTATCCTGAGAATCGGCAATCGTAAGGATGTTTACAAGGGCGAAATTTAATCGCGGCGCTGACCCGCGAGCACGGCGGGTGGCAGGCCCGCGTAGCGGGGCGGCCAAACGACGAGCGCAGTCGGGTCCAGTGCTTTGTTCCGGCGCGAAGCGACGGGGCAAGGCACTGGACGAAGTCTGCGCCCTGGTTCCCGGCGACGGAGTCGCCGGGACCCAGGGCCTCAGCAGATCGCAAA